>JBBQGD010000113.1:0-11404 GCA_038322655.1 Bacteroidales bacterium
AATTAATTAATCCTTAATCTTAACAACAATGAGCAAAAACGGTCAATCGTTGAAAGAAACACTTCGTTCAGCTTTCGCAACTGGAGCAATTTTGATTGCCCTGGCAATCGCATTCCTGATTTACTTTTATGTATTAGGAAATCCTGTTAACTTTGAAGGCGGTAATCCAGCCGGCCATCCAATTCCAGGCAATTATCTTGCAATGGTATACAAAGGAGGTTATATAGTTCCTCTTTTGATTACCTTAATTATCGTATTACTTACTTTTACCATCGAAAGAGCTTTAACCCTCCGCAGAGCTAAAGGAAAAGGTGCTGCCAATGCATTTGTTACAAACCTTCAGGGTTTTCTGAACAACAATCAATTGGATCAGGCTATCGATGCATGTGACAAGCAAAAAGGTTCAATTGGAAATGTTATGAAAGCAGGTTTGATCAAGTACAAAGAACTTCAATTAGACAAGACTCTTGATACAGATCAGAAACTTGTATCGTTACAGAAAGAATTCGAAGAAGCTACAGCTCTCGAACTTCCAATGTTGTCTCGCAACCTGGTTATTTTATCAACAATTGCTTCAATTTCAGTACTTATTGGTCTTATCGGTACTGTATTGGGTATGATCCGTGCATTTGCTGCTCTGGCACAAGCTGGTGCTCCTGATGCTCTTGCTCTTGCTACCGGTATTTCGGAAGCGCTTATCAATACAGCATTTGGTATTACAGGATCGACTCTCGCCATCATTTTCTATAATTATTTCTCAACGAAAATAGATGCGATGACTTACAAAATTGACGAAGCAGGATTTAGTCTTACACAGACTTTTGCATCGAGAAACAAATAAGGCCTGACGCCTTGTATTAAATGCCACATGGCGCTTTGCGCCCGGTTTTCACACTACAAAACAAAAAATCATGCCAAAAATTAAGCCACCGGTAAGAACTCCACATATAGACATGACGCCTATGGTGGACTTATTTGCCCTATTGCTTACATTCTTCATGTTAACAACCTCTTTTCGTCCTCAGGAAGCTGCAATTATTGATACCCCTAGTTCAATAAGCGAGAAAATTTCACCTGATAAAAATGTGATTACAATTCTTGTCGATAAGGCAGATAAAATTTACCTCAATTTCGATAATGGACTGGACACATCGGTATCGGTTAGAGCAGATGTTTTGAAAAAGATGGCGGAACAGTATAACTTGACTTTTACAGATAAAGAACTTAAAACCTTTTCAACATGGGCCTCGTTCGGAATGCCTGTAGATAAAATCAAGGCCTGGCTAAATACTCCCGATTCAAAAGATCGTGAAAAATTTCAAACAGGGATACCAACCGATTCAACAGATAATCAGTTAAATCTCTGGGTACGATTTATTCGTCTCCAGAATCCTAACGCCGTAGTCGCTATAAAAGGTGACTCCGATGCTGATTTCAAAACTGTAAAACATGTAATGGATATTCTTCAGGACAACCAGGTTAATAAGTTTAACCTTACTACCAACCTCATGAAGGAAGAAGCAAAATTGGAAGAATAGTAATTATAATGCTAATAATTTAAAGAAATCATAATATGGCTGAAATAATCCAAGCGGAAGGCAAACAAAAAGGTGGCAAAAAGAAAGCCAAAAAGTTTTCGACGCACATAGATATGACCCCTATGGTTGACTTAATGTGCTTGCTGATCACCTTTTTTATGTTAACCACAGCATTCGCCAAACCAAAAGCAATGGAAATTACCATGCCCGAAAAGAAAGATAATCCTGAAGATAAAGCACCCGCTATTTCTGCTGACAGGACTATCAATATTCTTATTTCAGGAAATGATAAGATTTATTATTACTTTGGTGTTGCAGATCCTAAAAAACCACTTCCTCAATTAATAGAAACGAATTACAGTAAAGACGGGATTCGTAAAGTATTGCTACAGCGGAATAAAACTGTTTTTAAAGCTGTTGCAGAATTGAGAGATAAGGTTATAAAGGGTGAATTGGTTATGCAAGATTCAACTTTAACCCGAAAAATTAAGGAGTTAAAGAAATCTGATAAACAGGCTCCAATCGTCCTTATTAAAGCTGATGAGATGGCAAAATACAAAAACTTAGTTGACATTATTGATGAAATGGCAATTACTACTGTTGCCAATTACGCAGTTGTTGATATTACCGATACTGAAAGGAAAATGATAGCCGATTTTAACGGTTCAGCTACAGCTGCGAAGTAAATCAATCAGTGTTAACAAAAGTTGTTGTTCACATTTAAAGTAAGACACAAAAATGACAAAGCAAAAAGTTGATGTGCCTCCAATGGACGAAATCGTCTTTGAGCGCAGAAATAAAACTTACGGAGCGTACATTTTGCGTAAATTGTATAATAAACACATGACCAGGGCATTAATACTTGCAATAATAATATTACTTGCAGGATTGGCATACCCTCTGGCATCAAGCTATTATGCGCAGAAGCGGTCTAAATACATTGAGAAAGAAGCGACCGCTTCGTTTATGGATATGGACAAGCCTAAAGAAGAAGCTCCGCCTCCTCCCCCTCCGCCACCTCCGCCGCCAGCAGAACTTGTGGAGAAAGTTAAATTTGTTGCTCCGGTTGTTACTACTGAAGACGTAGTGGAAGATGCCGACATCTTTAACCAGGATGAACTGGCGCAAACCACAAATGAAGCAGTTACAGTACAAGAGGAAGTAGCTGAAGTTAAAGCTCCGGAAGTAATTGAAGTTCCGGAAGAGAAAAAGGAAGTATTCACTATTGTTGAGGAAATGCCTTCATACCCCGGTGGCGAAGCTGAACGCAACAAATTCCTTGCCGACAATATTGTTTACCCGCAGCAAGCTACTGAAAATGGTATACAAGGCACTGTTTATGTTTCCTTTGTAGTTGATTCAAAAGGAAATGTTACCGATGTTAAAATCCTTCGTGGTATCGGCGGTGGCTGTGATGAAGAAGCACTGCGCGTTGTTAAAATGATGCCAAAATGGCATCCCGGAAAACAAAACGGAAAGCAAGTACGCGTTCTCTTCAATATGCCTATCTACTTTAAACTTCAGGGTTAATAAGAAGTTTTATGAAATTCAAAAAACGTCATCAGGATAGCCTGATGACGTTTTTTTTATGGCATAAAATGTTACCTTGTAAATTACTTTTCTTAAAAATATCACAGGAGTCTTTAAAGTTTTTGCTCTGAACAGTGCATCAACACTTCAACCAAACGATTATTTTAAGATTGATATCTCTTCGACCTGCTCTACTACATGGTAACCAGAGGTTTTAAACGGATATCATCAGATACAGCATCTATATTTAATATATTTGTCAATTCTAAATTAAGACTATTGCCATTTATTTCAAGCACAAATCTTTTGTACATAAATAACCGATAAAAGTTATTTTAAAACTGAATGTATGAAAATATCAAGCGAACATTTTGGATTTTTAAATGACAGCAGCGAAGTTCTGCTTTTCACCCTTAAAAATGATAATGGGGTCATTTTGAAAATTACAAATTATGGTGGAACCATCATTTCATTAGAAGTTCCTGATAAACATGGTGCCTCAGCAGATGTTGTGCTTGGTTTACCAGGTTGGGAAAGCTGGATCGAAAATCCAGCCTATTTTAATTGCATTGTTGGCAGGACCTGCAACCGGATTGGCGGAGCTGAGTTCAGTATCGACGGCATCAAATATAAAGTTTCAGCCAATCAGGGTGAGTTTCAATTGCATGGCGGTTTTCAGGGTTTTCATAAAAAAATATGGAAAGCTCTCACTTTTGAACGTAAAGATGAAATCGGTCTTGAACTTGAATATCTGAGCATTGATAGTGAAGAAGGATTTCCTGGAAACCTGAGTGTAAAAGCCTTTTATACAGTCAATGACAAAAATGAAATAAGCCTGGAGATAGTTGCCGAAACAGACAAAGCCACGCCTGTTAATCTGACAAATCATGCTTATTTTAACCTGAGTGGAGAAGGTTCAGGACCTATCTATTCGCATGTACTCATGATTAATGCCGATTTGATTACAGTTACTGATAATAATAGTATTCCCACAGGGGCGCTTGCCTCTGTTGCCGGAACGCCATTTGATTTTACAAAACCCCGAAAGATAGGTGAACGAATTGATCAACTTTATAAAGGGTATGATGACAATTTCGTTTTAAGGAATCAGAATGGAAACCTCACCCTGGCAGCCAGGGTGCTGGATCCGAAATCGGGTAGGATTCTGGAAGTACTTACAACAGAACCAGGAGTGCAACTTTATACATCGAACTGGTTTGATGGAACCCTGATAGGGAGATGTGGTATGCCACATATAAGCCACACAGCATTTTGCCTTGAAACACAGCATTACCCGGATTCAATGAATCATGCTGAATTCCCTAGTGTTATTCTTCGGCCGGGAGAGCTGTATTCATCACGAACAACATGGAAATTCTCTAACCTTTGATAATTTAACTGTGAAATGGTAACCTGAACTCAGATTCAGATTTTAAAATTTACAAATCTAAAAAAAAATGGACATGTTGCAATGTGTTACTTTTGCTGATATTGTTTTTATTCAATAAGAGTTCAATATTTTATACAAGCCTAAAGATTAAATAGCATAGGAATCAGATTCAGAGAAACTTAGATTCCTCAGAGCTATTGCGATCGAGTCGATTCGACTATTAAAAGGTCTAGGAAAGTTACCGAAAATTCAAGTTTCCAATTATATAATTATTAAGTTCTGAATTACATAAAAATAGAAAATTTACCACGAATTTGAATGAAGGGTTTGGTCACGGAATCATAATTAAATAGATTCTTCTAAGAGGAATTACTCCCATAATGGAACAAATCACCTAAAACGGGACATATCCAAATTAGCATAGTCTCCTTTATTTTACATATTACTGTATATCAAACAGATAAAGAGTATGGCATGATTTTTACTAATTATCGGCTACTATTTATATCACAACTTGTCTTCTCATACTGCCCGTCTGCTAAAGAACTCGTAAACCTCTTTATTTCTTATAGCATGGCAGCTAAAACTACATTCAACCACTTGTATTTCTTTGTAATCTCAGAGAAGATTATTCCCATTTCAGGACAAAAGATAATATTTTTTTTGAATTTGTCTACTTCTCTGATAAAGCTGTTTTCATCATTTGACGAATCCATCGCTTTCAAGAGTAATTTGCTAATACCTAAAAACAATTCACTCAATTTTTAAATGCCAATTATTAGTACATGATTTTATTAATCTTGTACTTACCATTTTTTCTAATTACTAAATAATTAAAGTTAAACAGACGAGTATTCTTATTTGCTAATCTAACAAATCAAAAATATGAAAACCTTTGATCGGCTTTGGAAAGCCAGTTTTATCTTTGCGTTCTACTTAATTCTTTTTTCTAGCGATTTAATTGCTGCTGGAAACTTGTTTAACTTAAAAGCTACCAATAAAGCAAATGCTATTGTCGAAGAGCCTTTAAGCTATAAAATATCATATTCAAAAAATGGAACTTATTCCAATAAGAATATTAATATAATGGTTGTAGCACCTCCTTTAATCTCAGTTTTACCTTCAACTTCCGCATATAATTATACAAATGCTCCTTTTGAATCCCAAACTTTAAATTTAACAAATGATTCGGTTTTTGCAAATATTACCGCGGATTATTGTATTGCGCCTGGACACGTGCAACTCACTGCCACTGGAGGCGTGACATATGCCTGGAACACTAATCCTGTTCAGACCACTGCGGTTATATTGGTGAAAGGAGCGGGGCATTTTATTGTTACTGTTACTGATGAAAATGGTAATCAGGGTACTGCTTCATATGATATTTCAGGAAATCTGGTTAGCAATGGAGATTTTGAACTTGGTAATGTGGGATTTACATCAACTTACACTTATACCAATCCAGGTCCTGATTCATTGTATATAGAAGACAGGTATACAGTTGATGAAAATCCAAGCTCCAGCCATACTAATTTCTGGGGTAAAGACCATACAACTAATTCAGGGAAGTTTATGATTATTAACGGAGTGGCATCCAATTATATTTGGTCACAAAAAATAGAAAATTTAATTCCTAATACTGATTATTATTTCTCAGCCTATGCCATTAGCCTAAATAACGCAAAGCCATTTGCTAATTTACAGTTTAGTGTAAATGGGATTCAAGTTGGTTCAGTAACTGGTCCTTTACCATCGCGTCCAGAAAACAACAATCCACCTTATGACTGGATTCAATTTTATGGAATTTGGAATTCCGGTTCATCTACTACAGTTGTTTTAAGTATAACTGACCTTGAATCGGCATTAGATGGTAATGATTTTGGATTAGATGATATTTCGTTTGGAACTCTTCCTCTACCAATTGTAGTCGCCCCAAAATCCAATACACCTTGTGAAGGTGAAATCCTTCAACTTTCGGCAAATATAATTGGAGGTAAAGCTCCTTTCATTTACAACTGGACCGGGCCAAACGGATTTACATCTCATGATGCAAATCCCAGTATACAAGTTGCAACTCTTACAAATGCTGGTATTTACACTGTTCAGGTTACAGATCAAAATAACTGTTCGCCTGTAACTGAAAATATATCAGCCATTGTTAATCCCACTCCTCTCTGTTCGATTACAGGTCTTGTTGATTCTGTATGTCCCTCTTCTATGACAACTTATTCTGCTATGCCTGGCATGAGCAGCTATTTTTGGGAAATCTCCGGAAATGCCACTATTGCAGGAAGTACTAATTCACCGTCTGTTGATGTAATAACAGGAAATAACCGGAATGTGGCATTCATGCTTAAATTAACGGTAACTAATAGTTCAGGTTGTAAATCGATTTGCACTCAATCAGTGAATGTAGATGACAATTTACCTCCCCTAGTTCCTTTACTGGCTGACGTAACCGGCGAATGCAGTGCTACGGCAGCTGTTCCTACAACTTCAGATAATTGCTCGGGAATGATCACCGGGACAACTTCGGATCCTCTCATATACAATACACAGGGAACTTATGTTATTACCTGGAGTTTTGACGACGGAAATGGAAATATTTCGATTGCTACCCAGAATGTAATTGTTAAAGATGTTACCAAACCTGTGGTTCCTGTTCTTGCTGATGTAACCGACGAATGCAGCGCTACGGCAGCTGTTCCTACAACTTCAGATAATTGTTCAGGGACGATCACCGGGACAACTTCGGATCCTCTCATTTACAATACTCAGGGAACTTATGTTATTACCTGGAGTTTTGACGACGGAAATGGAAATATCTCAACCGCTACCCAGAATGTAATTGTTAAAGATGTTACCAAACCGGTGGTTCCTGTTCTTGCAGACGTAACCGGCGAATGCAGCGCTACGGCAACTGTACCGACAACTTCAGATAACTGTTCGGGGACGATCACCGGGACAACTTCCGATCCTCTCATATACAATACTCAGGGAACTTATGTTATTACCTGGAGTTTTGACGACGGAAATGGAAATATTTCGACGGCTACCCAGAATGTAATTGTTAAAGATGTCACCAAACCTGAGGTTCCTGTACTTGCTGATGTAACCGGCGAATGCAGTGCTACGGCAGCTGTTCCTACAACTTCAGATAATTGTTCAGGAACAATCACCGGGACAACTTCCGATCCTCTCACATACAATACGCAGGGAACTTATGTTATTATCTGGAGTTTTAACGACGGAAATGGAAATATTTCGACTGCTACCCAGAATGTGATTCTTAATTCTACAATAATTGTAAATGCCGGAACTGACCAAACAATAAAGCCCGGAACTGCTACCACTCTTGCTGGTACAGCTACTGGTGGATCGGGACTGTTATCATATACCTGGTCTCCTTCTAATTTATTAGTAAGCAACAACATACTCAACCCAACGACTTTACCACTGAGCAGTGAAACTTTATTCACACTTACTGTGCTTGATGCAATCAGTGGATGTTCTGTAAGCGATGATGTTAAGATCAGTATGGATGATGTTGAAAGGCCGATAGCTCGGGATGATTATGCCATAACAGATATAACCCATTCCATTATTGTAGATGTTCAGGCAAATGACTCGGATCCAATTGGTCTAGGCCTCACTATTAGCATCACAACCGGTCCAAAAAAGGGAACAGCTATTCTGAACGAAGATGGAACTATCACCTATACGAATTCACCAAACTATACCGGAAAGGATATAAATGATACACTTACGTATACAATCTGTGACAAAGGAAGTCCTTCGAAATGTGCGTCAGCCAGACTAATAATAACTATTAACCCGGAACGTCAGGATTTTGAAATTTACAACCTGGTTACTCCAAACGGAGATGGTCAGAATGATTACTGGTATATTCAGGGTATAGATCAATATGTTGACAATGAAATCAACATTTTTAATCGTTGGGGAGATAAGGTAAGCGAATTCAAGAGCTATAACAACGAAACAAACCGCTGGAACGGAACAAACAAGAATGGAGAGTTTCTTCCTGATGGTATATACTTCTATGTAATAAAAATTAAAGAACTCGGTGACTATACAGGATGGATTTATGTGCGTACCAAAGGGAACAATTAGTAGATATGAGGTAGAATAAGTCTTACTTATCCCGGTCAGAACATCAGGCTAATTTAAACAAAAACATTCCTGTAAATTTAAAAAACTGAATTTAATACCTATAACCATGAAAAGGATCTATACATCACTACTAATACTATTAGCAGCGTCTGTGTTTGCCCAGCAGGACCCCATGTACAGTCAGTATATGTTTAACAAACTGGCGGTAAATCCGGGATATGCAGGAAGTCGGGAACTACTCACTGCCGATTTGCTTTACCGATACCAATGGGTAAATTTTAACGGTGCACCTAAAACCATCAGTGCGTCATTACACTCACCTCTCAATAATCCTCACCTTGCGTTGGGGGCATATGTGTACAACGACCAGATTGGACCTTTGAGTTACACAGGAGCGTTAGGTACATTTGCTTACCGTGTAATTTTACCTCAGGGAAAATTATCCTTTGGACTACAAGCCGGATTTAAAGATAATGGTATTGTTTTGAGCGAAATTAATGCGAAAGATGCGCAAGATCCTTTATTGACGGCGAACATCGAGAAAAAGTTAGTTCCGGATGCTAATTTTGGTATGTATTATTATTCAAATAATTTTTATGCAGGTCTGTCATCACTTCATCTGTTACAAAATCAATCACTAATGGTTAAGGATGCTTCCGGAAATGTACAGTTCACTAGGTTACTTGCACATTTCTATGCTATGACAGGAGCGGCAATTCCTTTAGGCGAAAATGTAATATTCCGGCCCTCATTATTGGGCAAGTTTGTTAAAAATGCTCCTCCGCAACTCGACCTGAATGCAAGTTTCCTTTTTGCCAACGTAATTTGGCTTGGAGCTTCATATCGCACAGAGAAGGCCGTGGCATTTATCACTGAAATAAATATTGCACAAAATTTCCGTGTCGGGTATTCCTATGACATTTGGTTCAATGAGTTAAAAGTCTATAATAAAGGCTCTCATGAGATCCGCATCAGTTATGACATAAATGTAGGAAAGCGTATACTCTCACCAAGGTATTTCTAAATCCTGCAATTCAAAAAAATATATTATCATAATAACCCATTAAGTTATAATTATGAAACGAATAATTTATATTGTTGCCCTGGGCTTGATTATTCCCGCATTGCTGAGTTGCCAATCGCTTTATAAGGCCCAGAAGCAAATGGACAAATACAATTATGCCAAAGCTATAGATATCCTAAAAAAAGCAGAAACTAAGGAGAAATCTCATGATGCTGCTCTGTCTATGCTTGCTGAATGTTACCGGATGCAGCACGATATAGAAAATGCTATGGATGCCTATGCTCAGGCTGTTGTTTTACCAGGTGCAAAAGATGAAACCATTTATTATTATGCAAAAGCCTTGCAATCCACCGGCGATTATGTAAAAGCTCGTGAGATGTTTCAGACATATTCTAAAAAAAACCCTTCAGATCCCAGGGGACCGTTAAATATTTCATATTGCGACAGCATACTTGGCCCATGGAAAAAAATAAAACCTGAGTTTGAAGTCAAAATAGTTAATAATATCAATACAAGCGAGAGCGAATTTGGACCAGCAATCATCAATGATGAACTTGTTTATGCTTCTGATTTCAGCAACAATCCAGTTAAAGGGAAAAAATATGGCTGGACCGGACGCGGTTACCTCAACATTATGAAATCGCTGCCTGAATCTGCTGGCAATTTCTGGGGCAATATGAGTGTTCCTTCTGAATTTGAGAGTTCATTCAACCAGGAATATCATGATGGGCCTGCTGCTTTCAGTAAAGATGGGAATACTATCTATTTTACCCGCTCTGTAATTGGAAAAGCAAAGCGTGTAGGCATCTACAAAACCAATGAGTTAAAAATATTTTACGCTACAAAAACCAATGGAGCCTGGGGAGAAATTAAGCCATTCTTCCTGAATAGTAAAGATTACTCCGTCGGTCACCCATCACTTTCGGCTGATGGCCTAACTCTCTATTTTGCAAGTGATATGCCTGGAGGATTTGGAGGAACTGATATCTGGATGTGTACCCGGAATGGTGAAACCTGGAATCAGCCAATAAATCTGGGATCAACAATCAATACCACGGAAAATGAAATGTTCCCTACCATACAAGATAATGATGTTTTGTATTTTTCGAGCGAAGGTCATCCGGGATACGGAGCATGGGATATTTTTAAAACCTGGAATGTGAATGGGAACTGGACAGTTCCTGTTAATCTTCAATTACCTATAAACAGCTCTTATGATGATTTTGCAATAGCATTTGCACCGGGTTCAAAGATTGGCTTCTTCTCATCGAATCGCAAAGGAGGCGTTGGCTCTGATGATATATACGCATTCAGAATGATTGAAGTACCTGAACCGGCTTATATCACTGGTGCTGTAAAAGATAAAGCTACGAACCAGCCAATTGAAGGTGCAACCGTTTTCATGTTCAACCCCGAAACCGGTAAAGTAAAAGTACTAAAAACAGATTCGGAAGGCAAATATATAGTCCCTATCGACAAAACTTCTGATTACATAGTTAAAGGAATGATGCCAAATTACATAGCCGATTGTACTCCTTTTAAACTGGCAGAGTTAAAGCCCGGAACAACCACAAATGTATCACGCGATTTATTGCTCGACAAACTGGTCATCAACAAAACATTCAGAATAGATAATATTTATTATAATTTCGATAAATCCAATATTCGGGAGGATGCTAAACCTGAACTTGATAAACTGGTTCAAATTATGAAAGAGAATATGGTTAATGTTGAATTGAGTTCACATACTGATAGCCGAGGATCCTTCACTTATAATGACAAGCTTTCGCA
>JBBQGD010000114.1:0-11196 GCA_038322655.1 Bacteroidales bacterium
AGATTGTTATACAACTGTTCGATGGTGTATTGTTTCGGCATTCTGGCTTTCTTTTCGCTGCATGATGCCAATGCAACAAGAGCAATGCCTGCAATGAGGATGGTTTTTGATTTTAACATAAGGTTCTGCGTTTTTGGTTAAAAAAATTTGAGAATAGGTAACTTATGTAATGAAATTTCTTAGACGCATGTGTGATGCAAAATGTTACATTCAATTACAATACATTTGATCCTTAATTCAATTTATCCTGTTTCAATTCCAGAATACAATTAATCGGTAGGCTGCGATGAGCTTTTATAAGCAAACTTAACCAGTTCTTCGAGTGGTACAAGGTCAAGGGTTTTTTCATGAGTAGCTTCGAGTAAAACCAAAGGTGCAACACCGGCTCTCCAGGCTTCAACCCATCGGGAAGCGCATAAACACCAGCGGTCGCCGGAAACTAAACCCGGAAAACTCCATTCAGGATGCGGAGTAATTAAATCATTACCAACTTTTCGGGAAAATTCAAGGAATTCTTTGGTAACAATTACACAAACTGAATGCACAAAAGTATCATCATCGCCTGACTCGCAAAAGCCGTTTCGGTAAAAACCGGTCATTGGTTTAGAGCTGCAGGGAATTAATTTTTCACCATAAATATTTAATTGCATGAGGAAATAACTGATTAAATAGGATTAAGAATCTGGGTTGGGATCATTTTGAACTTACGGACTGCCTGAACCTGAAGTACCATGTAAATATGAGCATTTTTCTTGTGAAGGTAAACGGAAGGCATTTGTTATATTCTCAAAAAGTAGTTTGTATACTTAACATTTGGGAAGCCAAATTGTTGCGGATAAATTTCAATTTAAAGCGACTTATAAAAATGGCATTCATGATTCTGCGCAAATAACACAATCACCTATTTACGTAATATTTGTTTTCTATAACATTTCTATAAATAGTAGATTTGCATAAAATATCTGAAATGATAAAAATCAAAGAAATTCTGATAACAGGCTTGCTTTTGGTGGCAGCAATCATAATTCAATTTCAGGCAAATGCAGCAATTAAACTCCCGGCACTTATCGGCAATAATATGGTACTTCAGCAAAATGCCACTATTAAAGTGTGGGGCTGGGCCGATGCCGGCGAGAAAGTAACTGTTGAAGCCAGTTGGCAATCTGCATCTGCTATCGCTGTAACGTCAGCAGATGGAAACTGGGAAACCACTATTCAAACTCCGGCTGCAGGCGGTCCGTATAAAATTGCTGTTAGCGGTCGTGATTACACTATTACGATCGAAAATGTGTTGATTGGTGAAGTGTGGGTTTGCTCGGGACAATCGAATATGGAATTTACTATGCGCGGACTTGGCGGCTGGGCCAGGTATAAACCGGAAGTCCGCGACGAAGTAACCAAAGGTGATTATTCAGGAGTTCGTTTATTTACCGTTCAGAGAGATACTTCGGATGTGCCGCTTGCCAATTGCAACGGAAACTGGAAGATTGCAGATACCAATACAGTAAACGATTTCAGCACGACAGCATGGTTTTACGGATCGTACCTCAGCAAGCAACTTGGCGTTCCGGTCGGATTGATATCTTCGTCATGGGAAGGAACACCTGCCGAAGTATGGACTCCCGTAGAAGCCATAAAAGCAGAGCCTGATCTCGAGCTTTTTCTCAACCGCTGGAATGGTTCACAATGGTGGCCGGGTACAGCAGGCGTACTCTATAATGCAATGATAAATCCGTTGCTCAATTATACGATAAAAGGAGCAATCTGGTACCAGGGCGGATCTAATACATTCGATTCCCGGCTTTTTCCGACCCTGATGAATACAATGATCACTTCGTGGCGTAAAGCCTGGAATGTGGGTGAATTCCCGTTTTATTTTGTGCAGATTGCACCATTTACTTATGAAAAACCATATACAGGAGCTTTATTGCGTGAAGCACAAATGAAATGCCTGGCTACGCCAAATACAGGAATGGCAGTAACCATGGACATTGCAGGCGATGTAACCGATATTCATCCTAAAAACAAGTTCGATGTAGGCAAACGTCTTGCCTTATGCGCACTTAATAATACTTACGGGAAAACAGATATCAGTTTTTCGGGCCCTGCTTATTCGGGTTTTAAACTCACAGGGAACAAACTGATTCTCGAATTTAAACACTCTGATGGCGGACTGAAACTAACTAATACAATAAAGAGTAATTTTAGTATTGCCGGTGATGATCATATATTTTATCCGGCGACAGTTAAAATTGAAGGAAACACATTGGCAGTATCTTCTTCCAAAGTAAAACAACCACAGGCAGCAAGGTATGCTTTTACAAATACTTCGGAAGCTACATTATTTAATGGTGCCGGATTGCCGGCCTCGTCGTTCCGGACCGATAACTGGGATATTATCACTGAATATGTGGTATTGAAACCGCTTCTTGACCCGGATACTAGAACTCTTACCTACCAATTATCCTCACAGGCGAGGGAAACTGATATTTATTATGATTTCAATAAATTACCGAATAAGAAATCACAACTTTACCTGCTACCGATTCCAACAGGGAAAACAGGAACTTTATTTGCAAGATTATCCCGAAACGGCTACCTGGCCGAAATTACCAATAGCTGGAAAATAGCAGCAAATAAAGCTATCTATGCTGAAATTTCGTACAAACAAACCTATTCCACAGATTTTACTTCCAGTGGAAATCTAGCATTATTGGATGGAATATTAGCATCTGAGAATTTCCAGGATGGAAACTGGCAGGGATTTGACGGCGATGATCTTGATGTTGTACTTGATCTTGGTAAAATGATTCAGGTAAAAACTATCAAGGCAAATTTCCTATCGGATAACAAATCCTGGATATTTCTGCCAAAAGAGGTTTCCGTTCAGGTTTCCGGGGATGGAATAACGTACAAAAGTTTAGAATCTGTAAAATTTGATGCTGCCAAAGAAATAAAAGAAGCAGTAGTGAGGCAAATATCTTTTAACATAAACAGTAAAATCAGGTTTATTAAAATGATTGCAATAAACCAGGGAACTTGTCCTGACTGGCATCCGGGAGCCGGCAACAAGTCCTGGCTTTTTGTGGATGAGATCGTAGTTGAATAACCCCGGCCTTCAGGCCGGGGTTATGAAATGAAACCGAAATACATACTAATCGCGGACTTAAGTCCGCGTATAAAAAAAACACCATGCAAAACCAATGGGACGAACGCTATTCCAGACCCGAATATGTTTACGGCACTGAGCCGAATAACTTCTTAAGAGATAAACTCACAGAACTCCAACCCGGGAGGATTTTATTCCCGGCTGAAGGTGAGGGCCGAAACGCAGTGTATGCCGCCACACAGGGCTGGGAAGCAGATGCTTTCGATCAGAGCATCGAAGCAAAAAAGAAAGCTTTACAACTGGCGAATCAAAAAAATGTAACTATCAACTATTCAATTCATTCGCTGGTTGATTGGGATCCCGAACCTGATCAATACGATTGTATTGCATTGATATTTGTGCATTTGCCCGAAGCGTTACGAAAACAAGTGCACAAAGCAGCTGTAAGAGCATTAAAACCCGGTGGGATACTAATACTTGAAGCCTTTAGCATCAACCAACTTACACGAAATAGCGGCGGTCCCAAAAGCCTTGAATTGCTCTTTACACCTGATCAGATCAAAAACGACTTCACCAATTTAACTGATGTCGAAATTGTGGAAACACATATTAACCTTGATGAAGGCCCATTGCACCAGGGGCTTGCAGAAATAATTCAAGTTACCTGTTATAAACCTTCAACATAAGTCAATTTTATTACATTTGCACTTCAATCACCAATTATATCCTTCTCTTATGAAACCTGCATACAAATCTATGTATCTGTTGTTTATCAGCTTGTTAGCTTTTAGCAACTTATCAGCACAAAAAAGTAACACACTCGAAACTAAAGCCGCCCGTATTCACAAATCAGCCTTTACTGTTGATTCACATACCGATGCTCCGCTTAATTTTTTAAACAAAAAATACGATATTTCAAAGGACAACAGCAAAACATTAACACGAACCTGCATTGATTTTCCGCGAATGCGCGAAGGTGGTCTAGATGCTGCATTCTTTGCAGTTTTCATCGGACAAGGCCCTCGTACTGCTGAAGGAAATGCCAAAGCAAAAGCAAAGGCCGAAACCATATTTGATTCAATTTATGTTTCCGTGAACCGCAACAGCAATATAAGTGGAATAGCTACTTCGGAGGCAGAAGCCATGAAACTGGTGAAACAAAATAAAAGTGTCGTATTTATTGGTGTTGAAAACGGTTATCCAATAGGTAATGATATATCGAACATAAAACATTTCTATGACAGGGGAGCGCGCTATATCACGCTCTGCCACACCAAGAATAACGATATCTGCTCAAGCTCTACAGATACTAACAATACAGTAGGCCTTAGTAAATTCGGCATCGAAGTAATTCAGGAAATGAACCGTCTTGGAATGATGATCGACTTGTCGCATGCTTCGGATCAGTCATTTTACGATGTATTAAAACTGAGCAAAGTACCGGTCATCGCCTCACATTCCTGTTCCAGGGCACTTTGTGACAATCCACGGAACCTGACAGATGATATGTTAAAAGCATTGGCTGCAAATAACGGAGTTGTACAAATGTGTATTCTCAGCGATTATGTTAAAAAACCCGCTCCTGATCCTGTTCGCGATTCAATACGCAAGGCTGTACGTAAAAAGTATAATAATTTCCAGGATTTAACTGATGAGCAATGGGAAGTGGCAAGCGCTGAATTTCACGACATCGAGAACAAATACCCGCAAAAACTGGCAACAGTGAGCGACGTTGTTGACCATATTGACCATATGGTAAAAATAGCAGGAATCGATCATGTAGGAATCGGTACCGATTTCGATGGAGGTGGCGCTGTTGACGGTTGCATGGATGCGAGCCAAATGGGAAATATTACCCTTGAACTCGTAAAACGAGGTTATAGCGAGAAGCAAATTAAAAAAATATGGGGAGAAAATCTGATGAGGGTGATGAATGAGGTTGAAAAGCATAAGGTAAGTTAGGGTATGAAAAGCCGAGGGGAGAAGGGTGACAGGGAGAAGGGCGACAAGGAAAATAATTTCGAACCTGGAACTTTTGAACATTCAAACTTTCATCCATTCAAAATGTTGAACATTTAAACGCGAAGCATTGAACTTTGAACGCCGAAGGCATTTGAACAATAGAACATTTGAACAATAGAACATAAGAACCAGGAATCATTTCCAAAGATTATAAAATCTCTCCCTCACATGATCCAGGTCTTTGTCCTGCAACTCGAAGAAGCATATTATAATCCCGGCTTTCAGGATACACTTCTTCAGTACTTGCCTGAGGCGGGAAAGTTGAGGGTACGGGACCGGCAAAATCTTACCAGTAAACTGCAGACTGTATCAGGCGAATTGCTTGCACGATATGCTGTTGGTCAATTCCTCAATAAACCGGACCAACAAATTGAACTGATATTTGGCGCAAAAGGCAAGCCACATATCGGAAATCTTCCTGACGTTCACTTTAATATTTCACATTCAGGGCATTATGTTGTTTGTGCAGTTGCTCAAAATGAGATTGGAATTGATGTTGAACGTATACGCGAAGTAAACCTTCGTATAGCCGAGCGCTTCTTTTCTCCTTCCGAAATCGACGACTTGATGACTTGTGAAGAAGAAACCCGAATGCAATATTTCATTACTCTCTGGACTATAAAGGAAAGCTATCTGAAAGCCATCGGCCGTGGGCTTACCCAGCATCTGAACTCGTTTACTATAGTCAAAAATGACTATTCCTATCTGCTTACCGGTAACGAGGAAGCTCAGATGTATGGCATTGAAACCCGGCAGCTCAACCATGAATATATGATGGCTGTGTGTGCGCCTCTCCCCTATTCACCATCTGATATAAGTTTTGTTACACTAAATAATATAATTAAAACACTTCCTAAATATACCTAGATTCATTATATTTGTAAAAGTGTTCAGATTATTACCGGAAGAGTATTATTACAACCAAAATTATTCAATAAAGATATTATGAAACGCAATGTAGCATTAGTACTCTCGAGTGGTGGTGCCAGAGGCATAGCACATATTGGTGTAATTGAGGAACTGACAAAATCAGGTTATCATATAACTTCCGTAGCTGGTACTTCAATGGGATCCGTTGTTGGCGGATTGCTGGCAAAAGGAACTCTGGCCGAATTCACCGAATGGTTGCTTTCGTTTACAAAAATGGATGTGATAAAATTTTTGGACTTAACAACGGGATCCGGCGGTCTGATTAAAGGCGAAAAAATTATTAAAGTCCTGGCTGACTTCGTTGGAGATATTAACATCGAAGACTTATCGATCCCTTTTGCTTGTGTGGCTGCAGACCTGATTGGACAGAAAGAAGTAGTATTCAAAAACGGAAGTCTGATACAAGCTATAAGGGCCTCAAGTTCAATACCTACAGTCTTCCTTCCTGTTGCTTACGAAAATATGTTACTGGTTGATGGCGGAGTGTTAAATCCCTTACCTCTCGATATCATACACCGGAATGATGGAGATATTCTTATAGCCGTAAATGTTAATTCGGGTATTCCTTACGAGGCACCGGCAAATAAGCCTGATCATACGGTTCAGGAAACACACTATAGCAAAATGAGAGTCGCCCTGAATGAAAAATGGGCCGGAGTAGTTGATCACTATGTGGAAAAATATCGTAGCGAAAAAGAGCCAAAGCCTAAGCCTGTCAATATGTTTGACGTAATATCCGAATCAATAAACCTTGCACAGAATAAAGCGGCAAATATTTATATAGAAAAATATAATCCCGATGTAGTGGTGGATATTTCATATCATTCAGCTTCAGCATTCGACTTTTACAAATCAGAAGAACTGATTGAAGCCGGGCGGATAGCATGCCGGAAAGCGTTGGATGAAGCCGGGAAATTATGATTTCGGAATGCGAATTTCGGATGTAAGAGGTACGATTACATGCCCCGAAACCCGTCAAAAGATCGTATTTCGTAAATCGTAAATTTCGGATTTGTAAGGTGTAATTTAATGATACTGAATTCGACATCTCTAAAAATCGTAAATCGTACTTCGTCAATCGTACTTCGTCAATCGTACTTCGTCAATCGCAAATATCAAGACTTTCTCATAATATTATAAAGCAACTCTCTTGCCCTGAACAATCGGACTTTAACAGTGCCTTCAGGCAGATCAAGCTGGTGAGCAATTTCCTCGCACGAAAGTTCTTTAAAATAGTGCAGTTTAATTATATCCTTATACTTTGGGTGAAGTGTTTCCACAATCTCTCGCAGTAAACGTGTTTCCTGCCGGGTGATCATAAGTTGTTCGGGACTTGGCAATTGATTAGCCATTTCGTGAGCTGTTATTCCAATACCGGCTTCCTGCTGGTTCACCATCGTATCAAGATCCTTTTTATTCCGCCGGAGGTAATCAATACAATTGTTTTTCGCAATGCGATACAGCCAGGTGCTGAAAGCAAAATCAGGAGTGTATTGATCGAGTTTACTAAAAGCCTTATTGAATGCTTCCATGGTAAGATCTTCAGCATCTCCAGGTTGTCCAGTCATTTTCAGCATCCGTGAATAAACTTTCTCGAAATACTCATCCATCAATTGTGAATAGGCAGCCCTGTTACCTGACTCCAATATCTGCTTGACCAGGCGAAAATCCCGCTCGGACTTGCTGATACTTTCTTCGCTGTCTGCTTTGATCACTCCCATGAAATTTTAAAGGATAGTTATTGATATTTAATATATTAATAACCCAATAGTCATATTTTTGTTGTTCAGGAAACGAAAATGATTATCTCCATTTCACCGGTTTATTCAACATATTTGCTATGGCAAGAATCGGACTTACCAGCATAAGGAAAAGTTCAAAAAACGGAATAAGAACCAGAAATCCTTTTTCCGAAAGTTTCTTCATTACTTTGCCGGTTATCAGTAACTGGCTGAAAAGCCTTAACGCCACCAGACCCAAAACAACATAAGGCTGATACCACATTACAAGTAAGGCAATGGCTGAGGGCCAGAAAACAACCTGGGAAATGGCAAATAAACCAAGTGCAATTTTATGTGAAGGCTTATAATAACCGCCTGTGAGCAGATGCCTGCGTTTCTGCCTCAGCCATTCATCCAGTGATGATTTTGGAGTGCTGATGGTATGGGCTTCCGGTTGAATTTCGATACGGGTATTTTTACCGGTAGACGCTTTATTGATAAACAGATCATCATCACCTGATTGAATCCGGTAATGCGAGATAAACCCGTTCTGCCTGAAGAATAACGATTTACGATACGCCATGTTACGCCCGACTCCCATATATGGCATGCCGGCACGGGCAAAACCCAGGTAATTCATTGCTATGCGGGTAGTATCGAATCTGATCAGAAGGTTTAGTAACGATTTTGTCTTTTCGTAAGCTCCATAACCCAGCACAATCTCAGTGTCTTCGGTAAAGTTGGCAGCCATCCGGCGGATCCATTGATTACTTACAGGCTTACAATCGGCATCTGTAAATAAAAGCACTTCGTAACTTGCTGATTTTATTCCTATTGCCAATGGGAATTTCTTTCCTGAAAAGAAATTAAGATCCTGCGAAACATTTACAATTTTCAGGTTCTTATACACATCCGCCAGATCGCGGAGCAGGTAATTAGTTTCATCTTCCGAACCGTGATTAACTACCACCACTTCATAGGCCGAATAATCCTGTGTAAGCAATAACGGGAGATTTTCTTTTAAATTATAGTATTCATCACGTGCACAAACAATCACCGAAACAGGTTGATCGGATCGTACAAACTCATTTTTCGGTTTTAAAAAAGCAATTTTACCGTAGATGACCCAATAGTAGATCAACTGAACAAACGTGGCTAAAACCAATAATAGAATCGTAATAAATAAAAATGGATTCTGTTGGTAGATTTCCTGAATCATCTAATACATTTAATTTAACCAACAAAAGTATTACTCTGGAATGAATTATGATCTATCTTTGCGAAAAAGTTTATAACAGCTGTTTTCCTGTGTAATATATTGTCATACTGACAAATAGCTTCGTTAAAATTTCTATTGTTAATCATTACTTTTGGGTCTACCCGGAATTTTTCAGCACATTGCTTACCAGAAAGGTTTTTCCCCTATTTTTTATTTACTGACATACTGAAATACGAATGCAATTTGAATTAAAGATTACTGATCCGCTAAGTGCAGCACGAAGGGGAACCATAACAACCGCACATGGCGTGATTGAAACACCTGCTTTTATGCCTGTAGGAACAGCCGGTGCTGTAAAAGCGGTGCATATGCGCGAAGTAAAAGATGATATTAAAGCACAGATTATACTGGGAAACACGTATCATTTATACCTTCGCCCCGGTCTGGATATACTTGCCCGTGCAGGTGGTTTACACAAATTTAACGGATGGAGTGGCCCGATACTTACTGATAGCGGAGGATACCAGGTTTATTCGCTCACCGAGCGACGCAAGCTGAATGAGAATGGTGTGGTTTTCAACTCCCATATCGACGGATCAAAACACTTGTTTACACCTGAATATGTAATGGATATTCAACGCACCATCGGCGCTGATATTATGATGGCTTTTGATGAATGTACGCCATGGCCCTGCGATTATGACTATGCCAATAAATCGCTTGACCTCACACACCGCTGGCTTACACGCTGCATGACCAGGTTTAAAGAAACAGATCCCCTTTACGGTTATGAGCAATCATTGTTTCCAATTGTACAGGGAAGCACCTTCCGCGACCTGAGGATAAAATCGGCCGAAGAAATTGCCCGGCACGATGCCGATGGGAACGCAATCGGCGGCCTTTCGGTTGGTGAGCCTGCCGAACAGATGTACGAAATTACTGAACTTGTATGTGGCATATTGCCAAAAGACAAACCCCGCTACCTGATGGGTGTCGGAACACCGTCGAACATGCTCGAAAATATTGCGCTTGGCATCGATATGTTTGATTGTGTGATGCCTACCCGCAACGGCCGCAACGGGCAGCTTTTCACCAGCAAAGGCACCATAAACCTGAGAAATGAAAAATGGAAAGATGATTTTTCGCCTCTCGATGCCAAAGGCACATCGTTTGTTGATCGCGAATACAGCCTTGCCTATGTGAAACATTTGTTTAAAGCAGGCGAAATGCTTGGCCCCATGATTGCCAGTATTCACAACCTTGCGTTTTATCAATGGCTGATGCGTGAAGCCCGCAAACATATTGAAGACGGCGATTTTATAGCCTGGAAAACAATGATGGTAAAACAATTAGCAGTAAGACTGTAAAGAGAATAAAGATTCAAATTTGCCCGGGAAACAGGAACGTCGCAACTATTGATCACTTTTGTACTTTTGAATCCCCGAAACGAGCTGAGAATTTCAGCAAAACAAAACCCATAAATACTGCCAGACGAAGTGCTAGGACTAAAAAAAATTGATATTTACATTATCCGTAAGTTCCTGGGGACATATTTTTATTCCATCCTTTTGCTTACAGTTATCATTATTATTTTCGATATTTCGGAAAAGATAGATGATTTTATTGAAAAGGATGCTCCTCTGAAAGCTATCATATTTGAGTATTATTTCAATTTTATCCCCTATTTCGTGAACATGTTCAGTTCCTTGTTCACTTTTATTGCAGTAGTTTACTTTACTTCGCGCATGGCTTCAAACACTGAGATTGTGGCCATACTCAATGCCGGTATAAGTTTCCGCCGCTTCCTGTTGCCCTATCTGATTTCGGGAATATTCCTGACATTACTTTCATTCGGGCTTATGAATTACGTGATTCCTTACACCAACCGGGATCTGCGGGCCTTTGAAAAGCAGTATATCAAAAACCCTTTCAAATCGAATCAGATGAATATGCACATGCAGCTTGAACCTGGCACGTATGTGTATGTTGAAAATTTTAACAGCATTGGTAAAATAGGATATCGGTTCAGCCTTGAGAAATTCGATAGCACGGGACTTAAATTAAAACTCAGAGCCGACATGATATCCTGGGACAGCATTCAGAATCAATGGAAAATGACAAATTATGTGATTCGTAAAATTGCACCGCAAGGCGAAACCATTTACCAGGGCAAGGAAACCGACACGGTGATGGCC
>JBBQGD010000115.1:0-10889 GCA_038322655.1 Bacteroidales bacterium
AACTTAATGTGTTCATCGTCCTGTGTAATATGCTGTTAATCAAAAATTCCCTATTTGGTATAAAAAGGGGTGCAAAGGTATTATTATAATTTGAAATTCCAAAGACTTATTCACAATATTTTGTTGAATACTTTTTTACAAGCCACGAAGTGTCTTTTGAGTTTCAAAAATGAGAGTGCAAAAGTAGTCAAATAAGGATATGTATTGTAAAAAAACAACAGAGAATAAGAAATAGGTGTTTTTCAACTTCAAAATAAACTATTTGAATAAAAAAACAGTCCACAGCAGAACAACATTATTTTTATGCAAATCCTAGTCTTTTACTTCCTATGTCAGGGAATCCGGGTTTTGTCGATTATCGAAAAGAGCAATAATATCAATAGTAGTTTCTGAATATTTGCAATAAAAAGTTGTTTGTTTTGTTACCACACATTTTCTCAGACCATTAAGCTTTTCAGATACAGGAAAAGAATCAGGATGTAATTGAATATATTTCAGGGACTCATCAAACTTTTGGATAAAGTTTCCTTTAACTTTTAATGACCATCTTTTCTCAAGAAAAGCCAAAAGGCTATCAAGCTTTTTTGCGGCTCGTTTAGAAAGCCGGATTTCACGGTTCATTACCGGTGTTTTTTAACTACCGTTTCATAACCTACAACTTCCCCATCATTGACATCCGCTATCCCCGCAATAATTTCATCCTTTTGTGATAATGTTAAATTATCCCAAAAGTCAGCCTTATAGAAAATCCGTTTAATTGAGGCTAGAATGCCAGGATTGTCAGTGTCCAGAATAAGTCTGACAATTTCTAATTTTTCAGCTTGAATATCCATGATCTTTCTTTTTTGCAAATTTAATTAATAATTGGATTAAGGCCATTCTCTATTAACACCAAAACATTTTTATATAGCTACAAGAGATTTGCAGCAATAAAGGCTGAAAGGTTCCGGCTATTTTTTGTAGTTTCGCATCCTTATAACAAGCAGAATAAAAATGTCGATTCTAACCCATGATATCATCAAAGTTTACGGTTCCCAGATAGTGCTGGACAATGTAAATATCTCTATCGGCAAAGGAGAAGTCGTAGGTTTGCTTGGCCCGAATGGCGCCGGGAAATCAACTCTCATGAAAATACTTACCGGTTACATCCCTCCTACTTCTGGCTCTGCTTCTGTATACGGATATGACGTGCTTGCCGAAACTGAAAAAGTTAAAAAGATAGTGGGCTATCTGCCGGAACATAACCCGCTGTATACGGATATGTATATTAAGGAGTATCTTGAGTTTATTGCAGGTATTCATAAACTGGGAAAGGATTCAAAGACGCGCATTCGCGAAATGATTGAAATTACAGGATTAGGCCCAGAACAGAATAAAAAGATCGGAACATTGTCGAAAGGATACCGGCAACGTGTTGGACTCGCACAGGCATTGATTCACAATCCGGAAGTTCTGATCCTGGATGAACCAACATCAGGGCTGGACCCGAACCAGTTGCTTGAGATTCGTGAATTAATAAAAGATATTGGTAAAGAAAAAACTGTAATTCTCTCCACTCATATTATGCAGGAAGTGGAAGCCGTTTGCAGCCGTGCCATCATTATCAACCTTGGGAAAATAGTTGCCGATGGCCCTACCGCCGGGTTATCTGTAATACAACCGCATGATATTGTTACCGTTGAATTTGAAACAGAAACTTCTGAAAAGATGATGCTTTCAATTCCCGGAGTTGCCAAAGCAATAAAAACAAACACACTTACATGGAAGTTACAGGCCACACCCGGTGAAGACATCAGGCCCAGGATCAACAAATTTGCTGTTGAGAATAACCTGACTTTGCTTTCGCTTCATCGTGAAGAACATAACCTGGAAGAAGTGTTCCAGGAGTTGACAGGGAAGAAAAAATAGTCAACAGGTAAAAGAAAATAGGAATGAATTGAAATACTTTAATTCCTTCTTTTTATAAGATTATCAATGCTCCATCTCCCTGAGCCAATGAAAAAGAAAGCGATAAAAATCAGCAGAAAGAGAAATGCATGTTCACCTTTGCCTGTAATCTGCCCAGGATTCGAACCAAAAGCAGCTACAGACATATTAATTATTAAAGGAATACTAATAAAACGGGTAAAAAAACCAAGGGCGAATAACAGTCCCCCGAAAAACTCAGTCCCTTTCGCCAGGTATGCCATCAGTACCGGAAACGGCAATCCAAGTTGACTGACAAGAGATTCGCTCATTTTCTCCATCATTTCTGCGTCGAAGACCATTTGGCCATGCAATAGAATAAGGATTCCTGTAATTATCCTGATAATTGCCAGTGCATTCAGCCTGAAAGGAATTACAGAAAATAGTTTTTTCAACATATTTCAAAGTTTTGAGAATCAGATAACAAAAAACACAGAAGTTATGTTTAGTTATTCGCCGCAGTTTTTGCAAATATCAATTTCTGAGCGGTTTTTCAGAACCTGCTTTCTGAAGCTATAATAATGGTGATTTTTCCAAACCGAAGATACAGATTCTTCCAGCAGGTTACCGTTTTGGTGATCTGCATTTTTATCGTAACAACAGGGAACCACTTTCCCATCCCAGGTAACAACAAGCGAACTCCAGATCCGGCGACAACGATTCCGTACCTTCTTTGCTATTACCCATGAACCATCGGTATTTTGCTTGTATCTTGATTTTTCTTTCAAAACTGGAATAACAGGGTTATCTGAATTGAAATCATAAACCTGTGCTGTTTTAAACGAAAGCTTATCAACACCATATTGTTTTGCAAACTCACGTGCCTGTTGCATCTGATGTTCATTATGCCGCATCACAAGAAATTGCAATTCGATAAAAGGTGTTTTTGAATCTACGGATTTCCTGGCGGTAACCAATCTTTTAATTCCTTCAACTACAATTTGAAAATTCCCATTTACGCGGTATTTCTCATAGGTTTGCTGATCAAGTCCATCAAGAGAAATAATAAGGTGATTAAGGCCGCTTTCAATAATCTTTTCAACATTTTCGTCATTCAGATAATGTCCGTTAGTTGAAGTAGCGACAAAAATGTTTTGATTGCGGGCTAATTTAACCATCTCAGCAAAATTCGGATTTAACAAAGGTTCACCCTGAAAGTAGAGCGTAAGATAGATTAGATCGGGCGACAGCTTATTAAGTATTTCCCTGTACACATCTATATTCATAGAACCTTTAGGACGTGAAAGCAAACGCATTCCGGTAGGGCATTGGGTACAACTGAGATTACACTGTGTAGTTGGCTCGATAGAAGCAGCCCATGGTTTTCCGGCCAAGAAAGGCTTCCGTACTATGCGGCTCAGGAAATAACTTGCTTCGACAATCATGAAGTTTGAAACCCTGCGTAAACTCAGCGAACTAAGTAGATAGTAGTAGTAAAGGAACGATTTTAAAATACTCAAGATCAGTCGATTTTTTCAGTTAGCTTTTGAACTAACCTGAACTGCTGAAAGAATTCTTTAGCAATAACCCTTAGAACAGTATAAACTGGTATTGCCAATAACATTCCAACAAGTCCGGCAAGGCTTCCTCCCATAATGATAACGAAAAAAATCTCGAGTGGATGCGCTTTCACACTTTTTGAATAAATAAGAGGGACCAGGATATTATTATCTATAACCTGGGCAACGATAAAAACACCGCCAAGCTTGGCTAGCACCAAGAGCAAATCACTGTATGACCCAGATGCCAGAGTAGCAGTAACACCTATAATAATTCCGATAGCAGAACCTAAAACAGGTCCCAGGTAAGGTATAATATTCATGAGGCCGCCAAAAAACCCAATAAGCAAGGCGTTCTCAACGCCAAATATCAACAGTCCTATTGTAATCATCGACATTACACCAATCAATTCGAGCATAACACCAATAAAATACCTCATTAAAAGGTGTTTGCATGAAGCTATTACATTCCTCGTTGCCTGGTGATGCTTTGAAGGGACCAGAACGAGCAAGCCATTCTCGAATAAATTCTCATCTTTCAAGAAAAAGAAAGCTATAAAAAGCACCGAGACCAGTCCAACCAAAATGGCTCCGGCTGTACTAAATACTCCACTCATCGCTCTGGAAACACTCTGAATATTCACTAAATCTTTAATCTTAATCACAATAAATTCCTGTAACGTTTCCCCTGCAGGAATTATTCCAAGATTATGCAAGCCATTATCAATTGAAAGCAAGGTACCCTGAAGGTTTTGAGTGAGTTTGTTAACATCGATCTGTGAAATTGTTTGAGCCTGTTTAACAATAAGCGGCACAAAAATGGATATCAGACTAAAAAACATCAGTACCATAATCACCAATGCGAGCGCAGCACTAAGTGTATGTGGGATACGCAGTTTTTTAATATGCAAATTATCGAAGAATTTAACTAATGGATGTCCAATAAATGAAATTATGGCAGCTATGAGTATCCAGACAATCATAAAAGAAAATCGCCAGATCAGAAATCCTATTGCAAAAATCAGCAGAAAATAACCGACATATTTCAGAACCTGTTTCATTTACATAGTATGGATTTACAAATTTATGAAAATTATGCCAGGATCTGAAACTTTGTGAAATATCGGCAGTTGTATAAAACCTGATGTTTAATAAAAGTATATTCTTATTATAGATTGCTTTGAAAAGAAAATCGTATCACAGAAAAGCACCAAGTCCCAAATTCCAAATTTCAAGACACTAATGAACATCATTACACACAATCATGACAATTCGGAATTTGAGACTCACTTATTCATAGTGAACTCAAAAATTGCTCTCTTACTTCACCCAATCAGCAATAAACAAATTGGTGTCGTGTGTTCCGTGGTTGTTTCGATTCGATGACCAAACCAGTTTTTTGCCATCGGGCGAAAAC
Organism: Bacteroidales bacterium; assembly: GCA_038322655.1. GTDB lineage: Bacteria > Bacteroidota > Bacteroidia > Bacteroidales > UBA4417 > UBA4417. The sequence goes on from JBBQGD010000115.1 coordinate 4,882, forward strand.
ATCGGGAATGCATTGAAATAGCTTTCGGAAGTCACCTGCTCAAGTCCAGTGCCATCAGCATTGATCAGGAAGAGGTGAAAATCATATCCTTTTGCCGATTGGTGGTTACTTGAAAAGATAATCTTTTTGCCGTCGGGTGTAAAAAACGGTGCCCAGTTGGCTTTGCCTAAATGTGTAACCTGCTTCAGATCGCTTCCATCAACATTACAGGTATAAATCTCCATGGCAGTAGGCATTACCAGGTTCTGGGCCAGCAAATCCTTGTATTCCTTTATATCTTCAGGTGTTTTAGGACGCGAAGCACGGAAAACCAGTTTTTTGCTGTCGGGCGAAAAGAAAGCTCCTCCATCATACCCCAGTTGATTGGTAACCTGTTTTACATTGCTTCCGTCAATGTTGCAGGTGTACAAGTCGAGGTCGCCATTGCGGGTAGATGTAAAAACAATTTTCTTCCCGTCAGGCGAAATTGTGGCTTCGGCATCGTATCCGGGTGAATTAGTAAGCTGTTTTATAATTTTACCATTCAGATCAGCTACGAAAATATCAAAATCAGGATAAATCGGCCAGAGGTATTTATGATCGGTGCGGGGTTCCGGATTTGGAGGACATTCTTTCCCGCCAAGATGCGTTGAAGCATACAATATCTGCTTGTCGCCGGGTAAAAAATAAGAACATGTGGTGCGGCCAAATCCGGTACTTATCATAGGCGGGCGGTAGGCAGTATCAGCTGCAGCCTTGGCAATATTCAGGTTAAATATTTGATCGCATTTGAGATCCCAGGCCGGGTTATTGCATTGAAATGTAAGATTTTTACCATTCCAGCTAAAATAAGCTTCTGCATTATCGCCGCCAAAGGTTAACTGCTGTATGTTTTTCAGGTGCTTTTCCTGCGCTGTTGCTGCCAGTGCAGCAAATATTAGAATTAAAAAGATCGATTTTTTCATATCAATTATTATTGGTTTTTGGTTCAAACAATAATAAAGGATTTTCAGGGTGGATTGTTCAGAGAAGATGAAACTATTCTGTTAACTACCGGGCATAATAATCACATCTCTCTTTTATCAATAAAGAGGAAAAGATTTCACAATGTTCTAAAATAAGAATCTATTTAAGCAGCAACCCGTTAAAAAGGAGTTTATAGATTCCCGGCACTGAACCCCTGAATTGAGGGCTGAAGCCGTAAACAACCAGGTTGCCTTTCCCTTTCTTAAGCCATACCATAGCCGAATAACTCCCCAGCAGTTCTTCTTTCTTACAATATCCGCTCAAAAGCACATTTTCTTCAGGATAAGATGCGATAACCCTGCGATCCATATCGAAGGAAGGCACTGATGTCTGGAATACCTGGTCGGCAGTGGTTAAAATTCCGGCTTCTGCCTGCATTCCCAATGTAAGTGGATGGTCAGGTAATAGTTTTACTCTTAACAAAGATGAGGGACAACTCAACCCTGCTTTCTGGAGTTTAGGTGCAATATTGGTGAACGGGAATCGGAAATCCTCAGTTTCCGTTTCACTGTTTTTAATACTCATCAGTCCTTCGAAAAGTGCGGTTGAACCTCCCCACGAAAGAATGGTTCCGCCGGCGTTGATATACTTCAATACTTTCTGAAAGCCATCTTTCCCCATGCCTTTTGAATACTCCGGCGGCAAATTAGACATATAATATTCATCGTCATCATCTCTTGCCTTGATTTTGCCTTCCATTAATATGCTTTTATTTTCGTCAGGGAAAATGACAACATCGAAATTCAATTCAAAAGTCTTCTTTGCAAAATCACCGGGCCTTATCACCGTATAGGGAATATTATACTGATCGAAAATGAATCGTGTCCATCCTGCATCCATATCCTGGAACCGGCTTTCAACCAATGCTATACGGGGCATCTGAACTTTAACGGCCGAAGAATCCGGATTCCCGGAAAACCATTCCGGCAAAATCGTCAGAGAGCTTTTCATATCCTGAACTTTCTTCCCTTTATCACCTGTAACTATAAAACTTCCGGCAGGAATTGTCTTTCCTTTATAGGTTAAAGTTGATTTCGTCCGGGTAACATTAAGTCCATCTGATATTGATTTAAAAGCAGCTTTGTAACTTTCGTTTTCTGTAGCGCTGAAAACCCAGTAACCGTTATCGTGTTCGGGAATTTGATTCAGCAACGAAAAAGGAACAGAAACTGCTTCAAGGTTCTTATCCAGATCATCAACTACCACAGGAATTTCGTAGGAATTCAGGCCTTTATTTAATGGCAGCGACCAGCTCGTAATATCGTAAGGTTCAATTGCTTCGCCGTTAGGCATATAATGACGCAGGGGAAAAGTCTGTGTTTCCATCACTTCCTTGATAAATGAGCGGAAAGGCTGAGCCAGGGGAACAACAATATCTCCTTTATGCATCATTTTATTATTCCACGACATATCTGATTTGAGTTGCGAGACACTGATACCATGTTCGTGAAGTAGGTTAACAAGCGCAACCAGCTCACTTTGATCGTGCTGCTGCAGTGGGACAACAAAATAGGAAGGAGCCTGGGTTTTACCCTTCTGAACTTCTTTCCGGCACATTGCATTCCTGAACTGTAGGAGCTGTTGCCTGTTGGTCGAAGCTGTACGCAGCAAGGACCATGTTGATTGTATTTCGTAACGCACAATATCCGAAAGGTGCCACCAGCCACCTTCCCAGGGCAAAGGCATATTAATGCTTTTTTTATTTTCGCCAAGACCTTTCCCTATGACCCTCAACTCATTCTTTTCGATATACAAAGGTGAAGCACCACGAACGCTGGCAGCCTCTGTGAGCATGCCAACCATATTTTTCCATTCAGCTGTTGCTGTTGAACCAGGCCAGTAATCATCGAAAAGATAATGCTGGGCGACACCTGCACAACCTGCAGCCGACATATCCTTTGCCATAGCCGATCCAAATACCCAGGACCAATTCCATACAGCTTCATCCACATTTAGCGCAATAGGATCACTCATAGGCGGGACAAAATAACGAACACCGGTTGAACCCATCTGGTGTTTTTCTATCATCACCTGCGGGAACCAGTCCTTGCTGTATATAGCTGAAATTACCCTTGTATCTTTTTGAGTGAGTGTTACAAAATCACGATTGTTGTCGTGGCCAATATATTTATGATAAACTCCCGGCATTGTGCTGCCTTCGTAGGGCGTTCCTTTGTATTTGCGATAGTTTTCGACCACCATCTGCATTCCGTCAGGATTATGATTGGGAACAACCATAAAAACCACGTTATCAAGAGCCTTAAGCATTTCAGGATCCGTTGTATTTACATAAGAATACGCAATCCGAGGAAAGGCCTGAGAAGGGCCAACCTCATTCGAATGCATCGATAATGTAGCAAGCAGAAAAGTTTTGCCCTCCATAATAAGGGAATCACGCTCTGAATCTCTCATCTTCCAGTCTAATGCCAGTTTACGGTTTATTTCTTTGTATCGATCTAATTTTGCGATATTTTCAGGAGAGGAAATAAATACGAGATACATTTTTTTACCCATTGGCGATTCGCCTATTTCTCTCATCTCGACCCTTGAAGAGGCCTGATCCAATTGCATGCAATAAGCTATCAATTCGTTATAATCAATCAGATTGCCGTCAGAGCCCGGTTCAAATCCAAAAAACTGAAGCGGAGTTTTTGCTGTTTGAGCCTGAATGTTTTTAGTGTTAAAGAATACAACACCAAGGAAAAGGATAAAAATGCAGAGGTAATTTTTCATAGTAAAAAGATTTAGTATGTAAGTACATTCCTGAGAATCAGGCATCAATTGGAACTAATTAATGCCGGATGATTGGGTATGTCAAATTAAAGACTTTTTAGCGAAAACTACAAATCCGCAGCCGATTGTCAATAGGAATGATTTTGGGAATCCATCTGGCATCAATAAATACGGACTAGTTGTTTTAATATGTTGTGCGGTTTGAATTGTTAATGATGATGTTGATAAATTAAACAAAATAAGTTATACATAATACTGATAAACAGCTATATAGATGTATTATCTACCAAAACAAGACATCTATTATGCATAACTTATTTTCAAATTTCGATAAATTCCTTGACCTGACCAAATTAGTTCTCAAATAGAAAATAAATTCTTCCGGGCACTTCATTTTCTATCCTAATAAACCTATAATGACTGATTGTGATATAATAGCACTGACACTTACAAGTGAGTTGTTGGGTATTGATAGCGAAAAATTATCTTTGGGGAAAACTCAAGAGCGATCATTACCTTGATTTTCCCAATTTAATTGATCACAGCAATTACAACCGAAGACGAAAAAAGCTTTATCCTTTCATTGAATCATTGAACCAAACCGTTGCCAACGAGATGAACCTGGAGAAGATATTTTTATTGTTGACTCCATCCCTGTTCCGATTTGTAAGTTAGCAAGAGAAAAGCAAATCAGAATATGTAAGGAAAACTTCGAAACAGCTCCGGATAAAAGATATTCTGCTGTCAACAAATTCTGCTATTTTGGATACACGTTGCACTTGATCACCTCGGTGAGAGGACTATTCCATAACATGGACCTTACTAAAACCAGTGTTCATGATGTTCATTTTCTCTCTCAACTTAAATATACCGGACTGAATAACTGTACTTTAGTTGGCGAAAAAGGGCATCTATCTAGTTAATATCAATTGGATTTGTTTTCAAACTGCCAGGTGAATTTACAAACGCCTTCTAGTTCGAACCAAAAGAATCACAAATCATTTGAGCCGGTTTATCGTAAAGTTAGAAAAAGAATCGAAACCCTTTTTGCCCAACTTTGTGACTAGTTTATGCTTAAAAGAAATTACGTCAAATCAGTTCTGGGGCTTTCAGTCCGTATTTTAACCAAAATAACCGGTGTCACTCTGCTACAATCCCTCAACAAACAAAACAACAAACCGCTGAACCACCTGAAATATGCTTTGAATTCATTAATCTAACCGCACAACACGTTAACTTAAATATCTTTTGGAAATGCTGGTTGCTTTTAGCACGCTTTGATAATATCATTTCAAATGGCACATATTTGTCTAATACAGTTTCATTTTGGAACCATCTTGTCCTGATTTCACCAGTAAATTGAATTTAAATATCAATAAGCCAGGCAAATAAACAATTGGAATAATTATTGCATTCAGATTTTTAGTTACAATTGTTACTCATTATGGTTTTTATATACATTTGCAGGGTGACAAAAATCCGGATAAATTAAAAGCATTAATGAAAAATTGTACCTGGTTCATATAGCTAATCCATGTTGTAAAAAAAAATAGAAAAATGAGTAAATGGGGGAAATTATACAGTAATGTTTGGCTCAGAATTGCTGATGAAAATTTTGATAAACTTTTGCAAATTCAAAAGAATTATCAAATGAAGAATGTTGAGGAGGTGTTGGAACTTTTGGTTAACACGCACACGATCGATTGCCTTGCTAATGAATCAGAAGAGTATGTCAATGAAAAAGTTGTAAAACTCCAATCAAGAGTATCCTAAATTATTTTCTGTGTTGAAATGCCTCAAAAATGAATATTAGTTAATCACCAGCTTACCATCATAAATCGCCCTGCCATTATCCATAATTTTATAAATATAAACTCTTTTTGCTATCAAGTTAGATTTATACCTTTGATTCAGGACATAAATTTAGTATGAAAAAGAAACTTTCTGCATTAGGCCTCTTATTAATATTGATGCTTAAATATCCGTCATTGCCTAAATATAGCCTGTTCCATAAAATCGAAATTGTACAGGATTGCAAATTGTCAATAAAACAACTGGCTTTACAATTCCATGTGAATTAGCTAGCAAACGGCTAAGCTGCAACCAATTATTTCCAGAAAACTACAAGACTTTTTGATAAACCCTGAATTTTTTTATCAGGAATGCGCCGTAACGCTTAAATTCATTTGCCATATCGTCGTTTTCTTCCATAACAACATGTGTATCAACGCTGGTCATTCCTCTTTTAACAGCCTCCTTTATGGTAGTAA
>JBBQGD010000116.1:0-10788 GCA_038322655.1 Bacteroidales bacterium
TTTCTTGTCTTCTGCTTTAAGCAGGAAAGCAAACAGTAACGCCAATACACCAAAAGATGTAAAAATCAGCATGGGTATGGTATAATCGTACGAAGTAATCACTTTACCTGCGACTTCCCTGGTTCCGGTTATACAATATTTGTCAAGCACCCAGCCAATAAGTAAAGGAACGAGCATGAGTCCGATGTTTTGCACCCAGAAAATAAGAGCGAATGCTGTTCCCAACTGACGTTCAGGGATAATTTTTGGTACCGAAGGCCACATGGCTGAAGGAACAAGTGAAAAACCAATCCCGAGTAAGATTACATTGAAAATGGCAAAGATATAGTTATTAAAAAATGCTACCGAGAAAAGTAAATGAACCACAATGATAATTACTGCACCAATAATCATAATGGTAGCACCTTTTCCTTTTTTATCATAAATACCTCCAAACAACGGGGTAAGCAAAATAGTGCCAAACGGAAGTAAACCCGGGATTGCTCCTGCCCAATATGGATCCACACCAAATTTATTAACCATGAGATCGGTGGCATATTTCAGGAAAGGAAAAACAGAGGAATAGAACAAAACACACAAAATGGCAATATACCACCAGCCTTTATTCTTTACGATAAAAAGAATATCACCTAGTTTAAAATCTTCTTCAGCAACTGCTTCCCTACCAACGTTATCGGCAGCTACGGAAGCATCCAGTTTTTTATCCTCGAAGGTATAAATGAAAAATGCTATTAAACCAACACAAAGCATAATTAAACCGATGAGTATAGGGGCGGAAACATGTCCAAAATACAAGGCTACCGGCAATGAAGTTGATATGGCAAGAGCTGTTCCCAACCGGGCAATGGATATCTGCAGTCCCATTGCCAACGCCATTTCGTGACCTTTAAACCACTTAACGATAATTTTCGAAACCGTTATACCGGCAACTTCAACCCCAACTCCAAAAATGGCAAATCCAAATGCTGCTGCCATAACCTGACCTTTCCAGCCTAAAATTATCATACCATCCAGTGAATGGGTCGAAACAGCCCAGTATTTAATTGCTGCGCCTACAACCATAATAGAAGCCGCCATCACTCCTGTAAAGCGGACGCCCATTTTATCAAGAATAATTCCGCCGATAATCAGAAATAGCAGAACAACATTAAACCAGCCATACGCTGAAGTAAAAAATCCATATTCAGTACTCGTCCAGGTGAGTTCGTTGTTAAGCAGACCCTTGAGCGGTGCCATTGAATCGGTCATGTAATAGCCGGCAAACATGGTAAAGGAAACAATCAGCAGTGCTGTCCAGCGTGCTGCTTTCGAATCCCGCAAAGTTACTCTGATGCGTTCTGTCATTTTTTTGGTTTTATTATTAGTGAAGGGGTAAATTTATTTTATTGCGTGCAAAAATCGGCTTTTTCCGCGAATATCAAAAAAAATATTTACCTCTTTAAAACCCTGGCTTTTAGTCAACTCTTTTAACTCATCGCCAAACATCGCATTTATCTCGAACCAAAGACTCCCTGCTTTACGAAGTTTTATTTTTGAAAGGGCGATTATCTCCCTATAAAACAGAAGCGGATCATCATCAGAAACAAACAATGCAGTATGCGGTTCATGATCAAGTACATTAGGCAGCATATACTTTTTTTCATCGTTTGTTACATAAGGAGGATTACTTACGATCAGATCGAACTGTGCCATTGCATCCCATTTTGCCTTATCAAGAATATCAGTATTGATGAAATTAATTTCAGCTTTTTGCCTGGCAGCATTTTCAGAAGCTATCTTAAGTGCATTCTCGGAGATATCAATTGCTGTAACAGTTGATTCAGTCAGATATCGTTTTAAAGAAATAGCTATGCAACCGCTCCCGGTTCCAATATCAAGGATATTCAGTTTGCCATTCACGTCCTTTCCTGAATAAGTTTTCAATATCATGCTCACCAATTCTTCTGTTTCAGGACGAGGTATCAGAACATACGGATTGACAACAAATTCAATATCCATAAAAAAGGCTGTACCAAGCACGTATTGTAATGGAATGCTATCCAATAATTTAACAACAGAATCTTCGATTAAATTAATTTTGTCCTTATCAACAGAGGTTGCTCCAGACAATACTCTTTGTGTTGGTGACAAATGCAAATAATGTTCAAATAGTCTGTCAGCCATATCACGGGCTTCCTCAGATCCAAACTTCGCTTTCAATTTCAGCAGAGCATCTTTATACAGGATTTGAATAGAAATGGTCATCTGATGTAGTTTGTGAAACATTAAGGAAAGCAAAGATATTCCTATTTAAAAATATCCAATAAATATTTTTCTGTCCCGGTTTTAAACTCAAGAAGCAAATTCACTATTTTTGATAAAAAATATTCTTAAAGCATATTCTCTATGAAGAAACTTCTTTACTTCTCGCTTTTTGTTCTGCTGGTAAACATTAAAACCAGCGCCCAGGATTTTCTGCCATTTGGTTCGAGTAATTATGCTGGAATTACTGGTGTACATGCACAACCTGCTTCAATAGCCGACAGTCGCTATAAGTTTGACCTGGCATTATTCTCAACAGATGTTAGCTTTCATAATACCTTTTATGGAATAGACCCTTACGTGCTTTCGCATCCCAAATTAATGAAGGACTTCGATTTTAATGGACCAAATATTACACGTAATACAGATGGAAAAAATAAAACCGGAATAATCACTGCACGACAGGATATTTTCTCATTTATGATAACACTTTCGAAAAAGGATGCAATCGCCTTTACTCCTTCCATCCGATCAATCGTAAATATCGATAATATGACTGAATCTTTAGCTTTATTGGTCGACGGGTTAAATAAAGAAACCAATTTGTGGGGAATCAGGTTGCAGAATGAAAATTTAAACATTCAGGCAAATGCGTGGGTTGAGTATGGATTCACTTATGCACGCATACTTATGGATAAGGAAAAACACTTTCTGAAAGCCGGTACTACCATTAAAATAAACCAGGGCTTAGAATCAGCCTATTTTTTCATGAAAGACCTCAACTATGAAGTCAATGACAGCTTGATTTCCATTTATAATAGCTTTACAAATTACGGAGCCTCCGACAATCTTAACAAAGATTTCTCATACCGTTTAAATGCCAATCCTTCATTATCTTTCGACTTTGGTTTTGTTTACGAATACCGTCCTGACTGGATCAAATACAAATATGATATGGATGGGAAAACCAACCTTTGGCGCAGGGACCAGGATAAATATCTGTTCAGGATCGGGTTTACAGCATCGGACCTGGGAAGTGTTCGCTACCGCAGGAATCCTGACAGCAGAGACTTTACTGCCAATATTAAAAATCTGGCTCCCGGCGACCTGAATATTGAGAACTTTGATGATTTTAATAAATTTATTGCCGATTCATTTAACCTCTCGAGCCCTTCCGACAAATTCACCCAAACCTTGCCTACGTGCTTCAGTATGCAAGCGGATGTAAGAGTTGCTAACGGATTATACGTCAATTTTACTCCTTTTATTGCTCTTAACCAAGGAAATAGTAAGGTAAATAAGGTACATTATATTTCATCGTACAGCCTGGTTCCCCGTTACGATAAAAAATGGTTCGGCGTTTCTGTGCCTGTACAATATAATGCTTTCAAGCAATGGAATGTTGGATTAGGTCTTAGGGTTGGGCCTATATGGGTCGGGTCGAATGATATTTTCTCCATACTTGCATCATCCAAAAGCAGGTACGGGACATCAGTATCGGTAGTGTTGAAGTTTCCTGTTTTTTATGGTCGTCCGCACGACCGCGACAATGATAAAGTTTCCGACAAAAAAGATCATTGTCCTAAGGTTGCAGGCTTGTTCGAACTGGATGGTTGTCCTGATGCAGACATGGACGGTGTAACTGACTCAAAAGATAAATGTCCTTACGTGGCCGGATTAAAGGAATATGATGGTTGCCCTGATACAGACGGAGATGGCATTATTGATGAGAATGATCTGTGTCCCAATGATAATGGTCCCTTGCAATTTAATGGTTGTCCGGATAGTGATGGTGATAGTATAATTGATCAGAATGATTTATGCCCGATGAATGCCGGACTAAAGAGTATGAATGGATGTCCGGATCAGGATAATGACGGTGTTGCTGACAAAGATGATAATTGTCCTACTATTGCCGGTACACGCGAAAACAAAGGCTGTCCATATATTGATAGTGATGGCGACGGCATTATTGACGAGGCTGACAATTGCCCTGGCACAAAGGGACCAATTGAAAATCACGGATGCCCTTATCTGGATAGCGATAACGATAGCATTCCGGATAAAGACGACGATTGCCCGAGTATTCCTGGCCTAATAGTATTCAGAGGCTGTCCGGATACAGATGGTGACGGCATTTCGGATAAATATGATCTTTGCCCGACAATTCCGGGAATTGCGCAAAACAACGGTTGTCCTGAGATAAAAAAAGAAGAGCAGGAAATTATTAAAAAGGCATTTGATAACCTCGAATTTGAAAGCGGAAAATCAATTATCAAAAAGTCATCATTAGAATCACTAGACGGATTAGCCGATGTTCTTAAAAAACGAAGTGAATTTAAACTTTCGCTTTCAGGGCATACTGACAATGTCGGAAAACCAGAATCTAACCTTACATTGTCGAAGAATCGCACGATGGCTGTAAGGAATTACCTGGTCAAAAAAGGTGTTGAGCCGGATCGAATAAAAACAGAATGGTTCGGGCAAACCCTACCGATAGCTGATAATACTACAGCTGATGGTCGCCAGAAAAACAGGCGGGTTGAAATGAAGATTGTTTTTGAGTAAGGATTAAGATGTAAGGCTTAAGATGTAAGGGGTAAGGTGTAAGGTGTAAGGCGTAAGGGTAAGTTGAAAGGATAAAAGAAAAAGGATAATAAATGTGTAGCAAATAGCAACTTCAGCTTTCCTGATTCTGGCTTTACTAATTATAGCATTGTACCAAGTAAATTTCAAGGCTTATGAAAACGAGCGAGTCTATAAATCTTTTCTTAGAGCAGCCTCAGATTGCAGTAGTCGGAGTGTCGCGGAATAAAAATAAATTTGGCAATACCGCTTATAAAACACTCAAAAAAAAAGGGATAAATGTAATTCCTGTTAATCCACATCTAACTGAATTCGATGGAGATAAATGTTTCAGCAGTATTGAAACAATACCTTCGAACGTTAAAGCCCTTTTTGTTAATACCCCGCCTGAGCAAACGATTAAAATTGTTGAGAGCGCCTTAAACAAAGGCATTCAGCATATATGGCTTCAACAGGGTTCAACAGATGATGCAGTAATTAAATACCTCGACGGAAAAGATATCAACTATATTGCTGACCGTTGTATCATGATGTTCGCCCAACCAGTAGGTTCATTTCACCGTTTTCACAGGTTCCTTTCTAAAATTACAGGAAATTTACCGGAGTAAGTAATATAATGGTATGCAAGGTAATTTGTGATGATTAAGTTAAAATTCAAGAACATAAATTTCAAGTCTCAAATTCCAAATCCAGTATATCAGAACCTCATCAATTCTCACCCCTTAGAGATTTGAATCTTGTACCCTGAATTTTCACAAGATGCAAAGATCTATCTTATTTCCAGTTCAGAGCCATTTATACCATGAACCATACAACTAATCCTCCCGATAATAATTGCCTTTTCTGCCGAAAAGAAGTAATTGAAAATTCGTTTTATTCAAGTACACGATTCAGTGCAATTTATAATATTGCCCCGATTTTACCAGGCCATTCACTTATAATTCCCAACAAACATTATGAGTCGCTGTTTGAGTTAACAGATAAAGAACTTGGCGAAATGATGGTATTTGCCCGAAAGACCACTTCTATATTAAAAAAAGTTTTCGGTTGCGATAGCTTCGACTGGACAATACAGGATGGAGTATCCGCAGGCCAAACAGTGCCACACCTGCATTTGCATATAGTCCCCCGTAAACTTCTCGATATGCCTGAGAGTAATAACTGGTACAGCAAAATCCCGCCAAACGAAGCACAATTGCTTGACAGTGAACATCGTGCACGCCTCATCGATGATGAGTATAATTATATTACACAAAAACTGAAGTTAGCAATTAAAGCATTGTAATAAGAATACCTGTAGCAAACTTGTTTATTAAGATAAACTGCAAATTGCAGATATCAGGAATTCAGCCATTTTGTATTGGCATCGGCAATATTTCCTTTAAAACCTCATTTCAAATCCAAAACTAACCGCCGAATCCAGTTTTTCTAATGAACCGGGTGGTTTATTATCATAACGGGCGATGACAGATGTTATTAATTTTAAATGTTTAGTAACTGTAACAATAAGTTTGAAGTCGTTCAAAAGCCTGTAATCACTAAAATTTTTTAAGTAAGGCTGGTAATATGCAACATTATTAACTTGTAATGTTTTGGTAACCATCCAGTTAAAATTGCTGACACAGGTTGCCCTGAAATAATTTGTTTCTGACACTTCGCCGGGTGCTAACGTACTTGTATTTAAAATTTCCAGTTCCCTCATAATTCCCATACCCAGATCAAAATTAAGGCTGTCATGTACCAGAAAACTGTACCGCAAACCCACGCCAAACACTTCTCTTTTATTTAGCAGCAAAATTTCATTGAATTGCAATTGATAAAATTCAAAAGATTTAATACGGTCAGTAAATTTATAATTATGCCTGAGGTGGATAAAACCAGAATTCAGAATTGTTTCATTTGATTTGGAAAGTAAAGCATAGCCACCAAATACAAGGAAATCATTTTTTTTTCTGATCAAAACCAGGTTGGGAGAGACATTAAACTGATCCGTATGCGAATTACCCCTGGTTCCGTTATAGGAAAACGAAAAAGCAAAAAGAGTAGAATCAACTCCATTGAAAAGATGTTCTGCATTTATTATAGTTTGAGAACTCACGCTGTTGGCTATAAATAACAGAATGATACATTTCACTATTTTCATGATTCTGAATTGGTTTCTAATTTAATAAGTTATTTGTGGCTCGATATGCCCCGCAACATAGGTAAAGAAATAACAGAATACTGTATCACTGTACCTAATGAGGTCAAACCTACATAATAATTTATTCAAAAACAATTCAAAATAGATAGTAAAGCTAAACAGTTGTGGAAATATATTTTTTTACTGATGCAAACATTAAAATTTATGCATGCGCGCCGGCATCAGAATCGCAGCCATATTCCCCCGGTAAAAAATACGATTCAAGCCGAATTGCCTTGTGGCCGATCCGTTATGAATATTCCCATTAATTTTACGCTTGTTGGCAGCTCCAACAAGTGAATATGATACATCCTACACCAGAGGAATTGCAACTATTATCCGGAAAAAATTCCTTACGCCTTATGAACTGCAAAAACTGCAGCTTCTGCTGGCCAGCATGCGTATGGTTTGTGATTCCACTTACCTGATTGACGATCAAACCAATGAGTCGCCCAAATTTGATGAGTTAAAATATATACTGCTCGAAAAACTGGATGTCTGCAACTCAGACCGCAAGATCATTATTTTTTCCGAATGGGTGAAAGTGCATAAACTGACAGGTCAGATCCTGCGTGAAAACAATATCGGCTTTGCCGAACTTAAAGGCAGTGTGCCTGTAAAACTTCGTGGCGAACTTATCAGAAAATTCGAAACCAACCCGCATTGCAAAATATTCCTGTCCACCGAAGCCAGTGGCTCAGGCCTCAACCTACAAGTTGCGAATACGCTGATCAATTTTGAACTGCCCTGGAACCCGGCAAAAAAGAACCAGCGCATAGGCAGCATTGATCGCCTCGGGCAGAAAAGCAGCAAACTGACTATCTTCAATTTCATTACACGTAATTCGATCGAACAGCAGATTGCCTCCGGTTTGCTGGTAAAACAAAGCCTTTTCGATGGGGTTCTGGATAGTTCAAAAAATACAAATTTAGTAGATTTTTCAACAAAAGGCCGCTCACAATTTATAGAATAACTGGAAGAATTTATTTCGGAGACAGAGAAATTACAAACATTTGAAATTGAGTCTGTCCTAGTTGAACCTGAAATCACAATCACCAAGCAATCAGGAAGAAACAGGCACACTTGATTTCCTGGAGGAACCGGAAGAAATCCAGCCTGTTTCTGAAATTTTATTCTTGAAAAAGATGAAATCCAGTTGCAAAAAGAAGAAAAGGCCCGTGAAATTGAGCAAGTTATGAACAACGGGATGCAATTCCTGAAAGGGCTTTTTAAAATGTCGACGGGTAAAGATATAGAACTTGAAAGCCAGACAATTGAAGTAAATAAAGAGACTGGTGAGGTGGTGATGAGGTTCAAATTACCAATATTGAAATAGGAAAAGGTAAATCGAAGCCAGTATTATTTTTCAAGCATTTAAAATTTAGAGATAATGAGCTTCCTTAAAAACTGATCGAAATCAGTTTTCGGCCTCACTCTTTAATAAAAATTGCTAATGATGAATGCGTATTGCTAACCATCCTGCAGATATAAGTCCCTTCATTTAAGCCAGAAATATCAATAGCCAGGCTTTTATCCTGAGAATTTGGAATTGTAAGGCTTTTACGGATACAACCCTTCATGTCAATTAGCTGAACAAACAGTTCACCTTTGGTTGAAGCAGGAATTTCGATCACGATAGTACTTTTAGCTGGGTTTGGAAAGATTTTCAGAAGTACTTTTACCGCCTGTAGATTTACCCCGTTTGTGCCTGCTGAATCCACGGTTGTCGAAATAATATTCAGCAACGACATACTGCTGCCTGCATCCTGTGAGAGTTCCCAGATCATGATACCCGAAACCGATGACAAGGCCAGTTTCGTTTTCTTCCAGATGGTGACTGTACCGTTAAAGTAAATGGTATCACCGGCCTTATCCTGTGAATAAGCTGATGGATAAGATGATACAATCTGGTTGAAGGTATAATCGCCCGATTGTTTATAAAACCCATATCCATAAAAAGGCACTCCAAGTGCGATATGTTCCTTACCAACGCCTCGTGCTATGTATTGTGTGATCATACTTTGAGCAAATGAGTACGGCGAGTGCGGCCCCGGATGAGTCTGGTCCCAGGATCCGGTTAAATCATAAGCCATCAGGTTGATCCAGTCGAAAAGCTGCAAGGTAGGATTTAATATATTTTCGCCACCCCAGCCAACAGCAGCCGTAACCAGGTAGCCCGCGGGATGTAAGGAATCGGTAAGCTGTTTTACAAACGGACCGAAATTCGAATTAATAGCAGGTCCTTCCTCATCCACATCGATTCCATCCAGATTGAATTGTTTCAGATAGAGGACTATTTTATGAATAAAAGCAGCCCGCTTTTCCGAAGTTGAGATCTGAACCTGGTAATTGTTCATTACAGGTCCTCCGGCAGCACCTCCGCCTCCCATCGAAACCAACACTTTGACATTGTTCTGATGTGCTTTAGCGACAAGAGTTGAAAGGCCTGCATTGCTTTCGACCAGGTTGCCATTTGCATCCGGGTTTTGAAAGGCAAAGTTGATATGGGTTACCTTTGAATAATCAAAAGCGTCAGCAAACGCAGTAACATCAATCCAGTTAGGCACATAACAAATGATGCGGAACGGGGTGGTTTGCGCAATAATTTTAACAGGAACCAATGAAAAGAAAAAAGCTATAAACGTGTATAAAAATATCTTCATGCGTTTAAAATATATGAGTTCAGATTAGCATTTGAGTACCTTTAAAAGTAAGCTAATTTTTTAAGCATCACACTATATTAAAAGCATTTACTAAAGAACATTGCAATAATTCTTAAGTTTCTTAGCTATTTGAAATCAATATCTTACTTGCGTTATCCCAGCTGAAATCGTTCACTGATAAACCTTATATTCTGAATATGAAGAATACGATCACCTTTTACATTTTCGAACCTGGCGTTAAAATTTGAACCATTGGAATTCAGAAAGTTGCTGGATGAAGGACGCTGAAATTAATGATTAGTTATTGATCTCTTTATTGGCTGGCTACCAATTTACTGATAGATAAAAGGTCTAAATTTTTCATGAAATTGTCTCTGATATTTGTTAAGAAAACGTTTTGCGCTTTCACCCCAATAAAATTGAATAAAGAGCGGAGAATTAAAATTACCTTTTTCATTTGTATATGTTTTTGTGTTTAAAAATTAAAAGTTTGTCCATTCCGTTCCTGCATCCGCATCCCAGCCATATTTCTTTGACACAGTGTTTACGCCTGTTTTGCCCGTACTGTAATAGGTCCAGCCAATACGCGTTGCCTCCAGCGTTACTGAAGTTGACATGATGCTATTACATCCCATTGCTTCAGTACAGCCTGTTACCCTAATCTGTTCCATTTTAATTGTATAAGCCACTATAGGTGCACCCATCGTACGGACGGGAGATAAAACAGTTACCTCAGCTTTGGATAGAACTTCACTGGAAGCCATAGCACGTTTCAGATCGGCAGAAGCACCATTCACCTCCATGGTGAAGCTGGTCTGGGTGTTATTTTTCCCGCCTGAATTAATTGTAGATGCCTGTATTGCTCCTTCAAAACCTTTCATAACGACTTCGCCCTTGATTAGCTTTCCGCCGGCACCGGTTAATTTGATGAATACAGTATTGGTTTGCGCCATTACAAATAAAGGCGCCATTGCTAAAATGAAAATAATTTTACGCATAACATAGTTGTTTTAATTAGTGATGAGAAAATATTGATTTTGTTTATTTCGATAAAGAAAACCCGGTAAAGATTCCTGAGCCGGGGAATTTGGCATCGTTCATCCAAAACACCCTTCC
>JBBQGD010000117.1:0-10715 GCA_038322655.1 Bacteroidales bacterium
GAACTACGCCTATATTATTTTGGATTATGCTTACCTGGCAATTCTTCCTGGCGTGGCTATAATGATTATGGTGCTTGCCTTTATGTTAATCGGGAATGGCCTTCGCGATGCAATGGATGTAAGAACCGTTGATTAATACTGATCAGGATATCAATATATTATGAGACTTTAAACTTTCAGAAAAGGCAACGTCCTGCATTCTTAAATTGAACTATTTGTTTAAAAAAATTACCTTCTAAACATCTTATATTCCTCTATTCCGCAATTGTCGCCCCCTTTCTCATTATTCCTTTTGTTCCGGCAATCACCTTTGCGTAATGAAATTTTTATGCCAAAATAAAAATCAAGTCCTGTAAAATCCTTGTGATGAAAAAATCCACTTAGCTTTTCAGTCCCAATAAAAAATCCCTTGTATCGTGCGCTAAGTCCAATTCGTGGATCAGTCCAATCAAAAAGAGATATCGGTAAACTCACATCGAAAAGAGCAGTTTCGTAACGTGGCGTCACTGCCAGTAATGCCGGCCTGATCAATCCCGATTTCGAAAAGTGCAGCGGGTAAACAACTGTCCCGTTGATAAACCAGTTCTTGTAAAAATTAACATCAGCCTGAATGCTCAATGCAGTCGGTAAGGCAATAGTAATTTCATTTCCCTTTATAAGCGTAGTCGTATCACCAAAAAACTGTTCGCCAATCAGATTTGTATAATCCCTTGCAGTTGAGTAATCATTGCTTGATATGTTATTCCATTGTGCTGATACATTAGCGAGCACAAGTTTTTCAGCATTTTGTGTAAACCTGATATGCCCGATATCAAGTAGTGAAACCCCGATTTTGTATTGATAAGGTATATAATTCTGCGAACAAAGCTTTTCCACTATTTCCTTCTGTACTTCCTGTTTCTTTTTCTGGTAAATTACACCTAAATCGAAACCTACACCTTTACCTTTGAAAAGCGGGTTGTTCATTACTTCATTGGTTTGATAATTAAGCGGTAAGGAATATCCAGCTTCAGCATTTATATTGTTAATTATCAGCGTATCGTGATGTGATACAAGATAATCTATATGATCAACGTAGGCATATCCTCCGGCATAACCAAGCAGATATTTTACAGTAATGCCTGCTGCCCAGCAATCGCGTGATTCCTGTTTAAATACATACGAATAATTGAATCCTATTTCGGCCCATGACATTTCAGCATTGAAAATCTTTTGATTATCAGTATAGTTTATATTATACTGAGGTGAGTATTCAATTCTTTCGAATGCAAATTTCGCAATTTCGTAAGGAACATTTTTTGTTGACATAACATTCCGTGCACCTGTAACTATTCCAAAAGAATGTCTTCCGACAGTTACAGCAACAGATGGTCCAATGAGCCTGTTGCTAATAAATCCCTTTTTGTCTTTTGTAGAATAATAATCATATGCAATCATTTTATCCTCAGTTCCATGTGTCGGGAAATCAGGATTTTTACTAAAAAACCGACTGAAGCGATATTCTTCATTAGCCAGATAGATATAATTGTTTTCAGCAAAAAAGTCACTTGCAACTATGTTAATATCAAGATAAAAAGGAGAAGTTACTGTAACTGCAGGGTTTATTACCGAACCCGTAATCCCGGCGCAACTGCTATTGACAATTCCAAGCATTTCCTGAGCACATAATGGCTTTAAACCCAGCAGCATTATAATCAATACAAAAGAGTTAGAAATACTAATATGCACCCGAAAGAAATCCGATTCAGAATTCAAATTTTGGTAATTAAAATATACGTAATTGAAAAACGGAAAATCACTTTGATTATTTCGCAATCCGTTATCTTTTCTTAAATAATGTCCATAAAATAATTTTTAACTTCAATATATTAAAATAATGAGATATTTTTGCCGCTCATTCAAAATCAAAAAACACAATATGAGTCTTAAACTAAAATCGACCCTTTGGTGGATATTCGCTGTATTTTTTACCATAGCCATGGCTAGTTATCAGAAAAGGACTGGCCCGACTTACCCTATTTCAGGTAAAACAACTTTGAATGGCAAAGAAATTAAATACAAGCTGATACGCACAGCCGAAAATGATAAAGATGCAGAAATTGCAATTAATGTCCCGGATACCAATATTAAAGGGACTATTACATACAAACGTTACAAGAGCAACGACAGCCTCACCACAGCACCGTTAACCCGCAGGAATGATACTTTATTTTTTATGATGCCAGTTCAGCCGGCAGCAGGCAAAATGATGTATGAAATTACCCTGAGCAGCAACATCGAACAAGTTGTACTTAAAGCAAAAGATGACGAATTCGCGGTTATGCGTTTTAAAGGCCCTGTACCGCTATATATTTTAATCCCTCATATTTTCGCCATGTTCCTCGGACTTTTATTCAGTACCCGTACTGCCATCGAAGCGCTTATTGGCGGATTCAGGACTTATAAACTCGCCCTCTGGACATTGCTATTCCTGGTTATTGGCGGAATGATATTAGGGCCAATAGTACAAAAACATGCTTTTGGTGCATTCTGGACAGGATGGCCTTTGGCTGATGATGGTTCTTTTAATCTGTTTCGGATGGGTGATCTGACGGATAACAAAACTTTGGTAATGGTTTTAGCCTGGGTTATTGCAATTTTCAAACTCAGGAAAGATCCTACAAACAAATTCTGGCCTGCATTTGCAGCGGTTATGGTTCTGATTGTTTACCTGATACCTCACAGCGTGCTGGGATCGGAAATTGACCATACAAAAGCACCTAAACTTTAATTCCCGATGTCTGTTACGCTTATCATTATTGCTGTTACTGTCCTGGTATCATTGCTGGCTTTTAACAATCATGAAATTTTCCGGCGACTGGCATTTAATGCATACGATATCAAGCATTTCAAAAACACTTACCGGTTTCTGACATACGCCCTGATTCATGCCGACTGGATCCATTTACTGGTGAATATGATGGTATTGTATTCGTTCGGCCGGATTGTTGAGCAATACTATGATATATATTTCGGAGCAAGAGGATTGCTTTATTACCTGTTATTGTATGTGGGTGGAACAGCGTTATCAACATTGCCCTCTTACGGCAAACACAAAGATGATTATACTTATACAGCAGTTGGGGCCTCCGGAGCGGTATCGGCTGTGGTATTTGCAAGCATACTATTTGATCCGCTCAGTAAAATCTATATTTTCCTGATTCCGATTGGCATCCCGTCTATTGTGTTTGGGTTTCTGTACCTGGTTTACTCAGCCTATATGGGTAAAAAGAATATCGATAATGTAGGACATGATGCTCATTTCTGGGGAGCTGTATTTGGTTTTGTATTCACAATAGTACTAAAACCTGAACTTATCGTGAGGTTATATGGGATACTGATAAATATTTTCTGAGCCAAATTAGGAAATAAATGAAATAAAATTTAAAGAAAAGAAACAATAGTCTGGAAGTCGCTAAAATCAGTGACTGGAATTTGAAGCTGGAAATTTGATTCTTGGGATTTGGCTCTTGAAATTTGAGACTTGGAATTTGAGACTGCCTAATTCATATTGGGATCATAAGGATAATTCACCCATGGAGCATAATCCCCACCGAGGGAGAGTACTATTTTCTTCCATAAATTTTTAGGTCGTGATCCAAAAACGTATTGGTTCATTCCATCCAGAACTATCCACGATTTTTCATTCATTTCGCGGTCAAGTTGCTCAGGCTGCCAGCCTGAATACCCTGCATAAAATCGTATATCTTTATCTGTCATTTTACCGGAGACTAACAATTTTCTGATCTCACTCAGATCGCCACCCCAATAAACACCATCAATAATTTTTAAGCTGTCTTGTATAAGTTCTCCTTTCGAATGAACATAAAAAAGGCTGTTAACATGTACCGGTCCACCCAGGTAAAGATCTGTATCAAAATCGCCAAACTCGCCGCTTACTTTACTTAACCTTACATTAGCCGGCTTATTTACAATAAAACCAAACGTTCCGTCATGACCATGTTCAGCCAACATCACCACCGACCGACTGAAAAACCTGTCGCTGAGTGAAGGCTGGCTTACAAGAATGCGCCCACCTGATGGATTTTGATCTGGTATTATCATATTTCGATTTATTTAAGCGTCAGTTTTTCAAAGAATTAACCCTCAATAAAAATTATTTTATTCGCGGTATGTTCGTTGCATAATAGAAAAATAACAGAAACAAAGCATTAACAGGAACGTAATGTAAAGTTAGTAAATAATTCTGGTAAAAGAATGTGTCAATTTAAGTAACCGAAAACTTTTCGCCAGATTGTGCGATTGTTTTATCTTTGACAATCAAATTTCATTTTCATTTTTTAAAAATTTTACTGCCGGACATGATAAGTAAACCTGAAAAATCTGCAGGACACAAAAAGTATATTCAACTCAGGGAAGAATTTCCTTTTATGGAATATTCCGGATACGTAGCTATTATTGATGCGAAAGGATTACATGTGAAATATGAATTGAACCTGGCAGGTAAATATACTTTTCACCCCGGATTCAGCATTCCCAAAAATAAATTTTTCCGGAACTTCCCTACTATTGAATCTCTTCAAAGTCCACTTTTCAAAAATTTGCTTTTTCATATAGGCCTTATCGAATTAATAAGTTATTGGAAATCAGCCTGCCCGACCCAGATTATTATTAAAGGGCAAAAACTAACCACAGAACAGGTTTCGTGGTGGAAAAACGTTTATTACCAAGGACTTGGTGAATTTTTTTATACAAATCAAATTGAAACATCAATGGAAGAATTTATGAGCATTTCTTCCACCGGCGAAACCATTCCTCTTCAATCTGTCAGTCTTGATGAAACGGTAATTGTCCCAATTGGCGGAGGAAAAGATTCGGTTGTTACACTTGAACTGCTGAAGAAAAGTGAACAAATCCGACCTTTTATCATGAATCCAAGAGGTGCCACTCTCGAATGTGTGAGGGTAGCCGGGTTTGACAATGACGGGTTCATTGAAGTAAATAGACGGCTTGATCCGCTTTTACTGGAGCTGAACGCACAGGGATTCCTGAACGGGCATACTCCTTTTTCCGCATTGCTGGCCTTCTATAGTTTGCTTGTTTCAGCAATTTCAGGGCACAGAAACATAGCGTTATCAAATGAATCAAGTGCCAATGAGCCTACCGTTGCAGGGACAGATGTGAATCATCAGTATTCCAAGTCATTCGCTTTTGAATCTGATTTCAGACACTATGTAAAAGCATATATTTCTGCTGATTTCAACTATTTCAGCTTTCTTCGCCCCCTGAATGAACTGAGAATAGCAAAGCTGTTTGCAGAACACGTTAAATACTACCCGGTTTTTAAAAGCTGTAATGCAGGTAGTAAAACGGATGTGTGGTGTTGCAATTGCTCCAAATGCCTGTTCGCATATACCATTCTGAGCCCGTTTATTCCAGAGATTGAGATGGTTCATATTTTCGGTAAAAACCTGTTTGAGTTGCCACAAATGCTAATCTATTTAAAGGAACTTACCGGAATTGACGAAGTAAAACCATTTGAATGTGTTGGTACTATAGATGAAGTTAATGCAGCGCTACATATGTTTATAGCGAAGCAAAAACATCAAAAACTTCCCTTGTTGATAGATTATTACAGCAATACCAGCAACTATAAGCAGGGTGACAAAATACTTGCTGATAAATTATTGAACGAATTTAACAATGACCATTTTCTGGAACCTAAATTCCTTGAAATCATTAAACACTAGCCTGAATGAATCAATTAATAAAAAAACTTTTTGAAGATAAAAGCATCGCTTTGTTGGGCTTTGGACGTGAAGGGCATTCGACATACAGGTTATTACGGAAAATTCTGCCTAATAAAGAAATCACTATCATTGACGAAAACAATGAAATTATAGATAGTGATATTCTGAAGAATGATCCGAATCTTCAATTTATCACAGGGAAAGACTATTTACAATACATTGATGACTTCGATTTAGCAATAAAATCGCCCGGGATTCCATCTAATACATTACCCAAAGAATTAAAAAGAGTTCATCTTACATCACAGACAGATATTTTTCTTCAATGCTATGGCCATCAGTGTGTTGGAATTACCGGAACGAAAGGAAAAAGCACTACTTCGAGCCTGGTATTTCACATTCTGAAGAATGCCGGTGTAAATACATTATTAGTAGGAAATATCGGAATACCTCCTTTTGATTGTATTGATGATATCAAACCAGATTCTCTGATTGTAATGGAATTATCCTCTCATCAGCTTGAGTATATTTCCCATGCCCCGCATATTGCGGTATTTCTGAATCTTTTCCAGGAGCATCTTGATCATTATTACACATATCTGGAATACCAGTCGGCGAAATTTAATATTGGCAAATACCAGGGTGCTTCAGATTATTTTATTTATAACCAGGATAATGAAACACTTTGTCAACTCCTGGAGAATTCAAAAGTGCTTGAAACTCAATCACTGGCATTTTCTCTGAAAAGCGGAACAAAAGCTGAAATAAGAATTGACAATCAAATTATTGAGTTGATCTATGGAAGAAGGATAATTAAACTTTATGATACCAGTCAGGGCCAACCACTGAAAGGTCACCATAATCTTTATAACATAATGGCTGCAAGCGCTGTATGTTACCTGAGTGGCATTTCGACTCATCAGATAAGTTCGGGAATACAATCATTTAACGGGTTGGAACATCGTATTGAACTGGTCGGAAATTACGCAGGGATAACATGGTATAACGATTCAATTGCTACCATTCCTGAAGCAACCATAGAAGCCATTAAAACACTTCAAACAGTCGACACTGTGATACTTGGTGGGTTTGACCGGAGGATTGAATATACTATTCTCTACCCTTTTCTTTCTGCTTCCGGTGTTTCAAACATCATTTTTGTCGGAGAAGCAGGTTCCCGCATGCAGAATGAATTCGTTGTGTATGGAGCAAACAATATCAATTTTTACCCGGCAACAGATTATATGCAGGTTATTAAAATTGCAGCCGAAGTAACTCAAAAAGGAAAGATATGCCTCCTTTCGCCTGCAGCTGCAAGTTATGATATGTTCAGAAATTTTGAGGAAAGAGGAAATACTTACAAAAAAAATGTGAGGGAACTGAGTCCCTCACAACTGTAAATTATCTGTCTGCAAAAATAATTATTCCTTTTCAACAGCGTCTTCAGCTTTAGGTTTCTTAACAGCTTTCTTAACAGTTTTGGCAGGAGCTACAGCGACATCAGTTTCAGTAACAGCAACTGGTTCAGCGGCTTTAACCTTTGGTTTAGGTTCAACTTTTGGTGCTTCTGCTACTTTTTTAGTTTTTACAACAGTGGCAGCAGGAACTGCTTCAACTTTAACAAAGGCATTCTTTTTAGGTTTGGGCCTGCGTACGCCGCTTGAACCAAGAATGATTTTGCCTCTACGTGATTTTTTGTCACCTTTTCCCATGATATATAGTATTTAAGTTATTATACTCGTGGCGTAAAATTAGTAATATTTGCTCTCAACGCAAAATAAAATAATATTTCTGCCTGATTTATCTATTTCGAAGTATATCCTGAATTCTAAATTTGCGGCCAGGTAATAACTCCTGAATTTCATTTTGAAACCATCATTTATTTTGAAAAATATTCAGCGTGGAATTTCCTTTCAATCTTTTCGCTGTTGGTGATGGTATTTCTGAACCATTGCAGGTAAATATCTGTCCGTTCTTCTCCCGATAATTGCCAATTTGCGTTTTCGGCCCGGATTCGTTCGGTAAAATGGAAAAGACAGAGGGAAACAGATACCGAAATATTAAAACTTTCAGTAAACCCATACATAGGAATCCTGATGTACTCATCAGCCATAGCAACCGCTTCAGGGGTAAGTCCAAATTTTTCGGTTCCGAAAAGCAAGGCAAATTTTCCTTTTGTAACATCAAAATCGTGTATGGCAATGGCGTTAGGATCAGGAGTGGTGGCAACAATGCGATAACCTTCTTTTTTCAAACCTTCAATGCATTCTGTAGTATTATTATCGAGAAGATTATGCCGGTGAAGGTTAAGCCACTGGGCGGATCCCAGCGAAACATGCGGATTAAGTTCGTAACCGTAAGAATTTTCAATAATATGTACATCCTGAACTCCAAAACAATCGCACGAACGTAGCACAGCGCTGGCATTGTGAGGCTGATAAATATTTTCGAGGGCAACTGTAATGTACCTGGTCCGGTCACTTAAAACACGATCCATCAACTCGTTGCGTTTTTCCATTTTCAGATTCCTGAAATAATTACTCAAACTCATTTTATACTTCAAATCTTCCATATTTCTGTATATCTCACAATATGATTGGTCAAAAGTAGGCTATTCTTTTTCACATTTTTTATTCAGAAGTGAATCAAACTGCTTATGCAAATTATAAGGGCTTTAATAGGAACAGGAAGGAATCACATGAAAGATTTCCCATTAATACAACCCACAAACTATCTTAAGAGCTCTTTATGAATCACTAATTTTAGAATTTCAACGATATATTGGTAAAAAAAGCATTCCATGAGTATTATTTCCTAAAAAAAGGCTACTTTTGCGCCTCAAAATTAATAATTATGGCCAAAAAAATTGACAATACTGAAGAGAAAATCCATGCGGTAGAAGAAGCGCTATCGAAATCAGAAAAATTTATTGAAAAAAATCAAAAGGTTCTGACTATAGTAATTGGTACAGCCGTTGTTATTGTATTAGGGATATTTGCTTTCCAGAAACTTTATATTGCCCCCCGCGAAAAAGCAGCGCAGGGACAAATGTTCATGGCACAAAAGTATTTCGAACAGGATTCGTTGAACAAAGCTTTAAACGGTGATGCCAATTATCCGGGATTCCTTGATATTATTGATGGTTACAGCATGACAAAATCTGCTAACCTTGCAAAATACTATACCGGTATCATTTATCTGAAACAGGGAAAATATGAAGATGCAATTACTTATCTGAAAAAATTCAGCAGTGATGATGAATTTGTTGGTCCTATGGCAACAGGTGGTATCGGTGATGCTTATATGGAACTTGGCGATAAAGATAAAGCCGTTGAATATTATCTGAAAGCAGCTAAGCAGCAGGAAAATGATTTAACCTCTCCGCTCTACCTGATGAGGGCGGCTATGGTTTATGAGGATCTTGGTAAGTTCGACAAAGCAATTGAACTCTACGGAAAAATTCAAAAAGAACATGTTAAGAGTACCGAAGCAAGAGATATTGATAAATATATCGAAGAGGCTAAGGCTAAACTCACAAAATAATATACTTTTACATTATGAAGAATACCTGGATGAACTTCAGGTATTTTTTGTTTAACGATATACCATGAGCAGGGAATTACGTATAATCTATATGGGCACGCCGCAATTTGCAGTCGAACCTTTGCGTGCTATTATTCACGCAGGTTATAATGTTTTAGCTGTAATAACTGCTCCCGACAAACCTGCGGGCCGTGGTCAGAAAATCCATTTTTCGCCTGTTAAGGAATTTGCTCTTCAGAACAATATCAGAATTTTACAGCCTGATAAACTTAAGTATCCTGATTTCATTCTTGAATTAGAAAGCCTGCATGCGAATTTACAGGTTGTTGTAGCTTTCAGGATGTTGCCTGAAGTTGTCTGGCAAATGCCGGAATACGGAACATTAAACCTGCATGCCTCCTTGTTACCGCAGTACAGAGGTGCTGCACCCATTAACCATGCCATCATAAACGGAGAAACCGGAACAGGACTCACCACATTTTTTATCGAAAAAGAAATTGATACCGGGAATATTATACTTTCCCGAAAACTCCCTATCCTGCCTTCTGACGATGCCGGCGCGCTGCACGACAGATTGATGATTGCCGGAGGCGAAGTTATCGTAGAAACGCTTAAACTGATCGAAACAGGAAATATTAAAGCACAAAGACAGGATGCCTTTCTTCTTGAAGTCTTAAACCCGGCGCCAAAGATTTTTAAAAATGATTGCAGGATCAATTGGGCTGATCCATGTATAAAGATTCATAACCAGGTTAGAGGATTATCGCCTTTCCCTGGCGCATTCTCACACCTGATCACAGATAATGAGGTAATAAAGCAGGTTAAAATATTCAGAACTTCATTCCTCTTATCCGAAACAAAAGGAACACCGGGAACTATAATTACAGATCATAAAAATTTGTTTTCCGTAAATGGTATTGATGGAATTATCCGGATTGAAGAATTACAAATGGAAGGCAAAAAAAGGATGACTACTGCTGAATTTCTGCGTGGCGTTCATATTTCCGATAATTTCAGATTTGAATGATCCTTATTATTGATTAATCGGCAGGGATAACAGCATCAATGAACCTTTCTTAACTTCTCAAAAACAGTTTTTTTACTATTAACAAACCGGACTACACTTGAAACGGGTAGAAAATACTTTGCATGCATTGTAAATTTTGATGTAAAAAATTGCACAAAAACACTGGTATTGCTACAAAGTTATTAACAAAAGGCCGTCTTTATTAACAAAAACAGAGATTATTCTCCTGCACTTGTTGATATCACTGATTTATTCACTATATTTGTATTAAGTAAAATTTAATTATTAACTAAAAAATCAATCAAATGAACAAAGCAGAATTAATTGAATCAATGGCCGCCGAAGCCGGCATGACTAAAGCTGATGCCAAAAGGGCTCTCGATGCTTTTGTTGCC
>JBBQGD010000118.1:0-10649 GCA_038322655.1 Bacteroidales bacterium
GTTGGTGAAACTTGCTGCAGGGTTTACTTCTTTTTCGTCTACTCCCAGCTTATCAACGATGATAGCTTTTACTCTTGTTGCAATGTCGGACATTGTTGTACGCTTTTAATTGGTTTAAGGCTGCAAAGAAATAACAATTTCGCCGATAAAACAATTATTACAAATAATATTTTACCTCATATAGAATTAATAGGCTATTTGTGAGGCAAGTACGTATGTATAACAACTATTTTCTGTTTATTTGTGATTCTCTATTTTTATTTATTTTTATGCTTCTGGCCCTTCTTTCTGAATTATGTCAAAGGGTTTTTGTTATTTTGATCCCGCAAATACTTCTTTTGACGTTTTCCTGAATTTATGTCCGTGCATCAGATGAGTGATTCTACTAACTCTTGAAATTATATGAAAAAATCTCCCAGGATTGCAGTTTTTGCTTCAGGTAATGGCAGCAATACACAACGCATTGCAGAATATTTATCGGGTACAGGTATTCTTGAGATCGCAGCTATATATTGCAATAATCCGGATGCCTATGTATTGGAAAGAGCGAGGATATTAGCCATCCCTTCGGTATTGTTCAACAGGGATAGTTTTTATAATACAGCAACTATATTGGATGATCTTCAGAGAAGAGACATTGACTGGATTATTCTGGCTGGTTTTTTATGGTTGATTCCTGAAACTATATTAAAGGCGTTTCCTCAACGGATTATAAATATTCATCCTGCATTATTACCTTCCTACGGTGGAAAAGGAATGTACGGAATGAAAGTTCATGAAGCTGTAATTGCCTCCGGCGATCATGAAAGCGGGATTACCATTCACTATGTAAATGAGCATTATGATGAAGGGAATATCATTTTCCAGGCACGATGTACGATTAACAAAGGCGATACCGCCGAAATTCTTGCAGCTAAGATTCATGAGCTGGAATATGAAAATTTTCCACAGGTGATTAAAGAACTGGTAAAAGAAAGCAAATAGCTAGAATTCTTCCGGCAAATATTAAGTAAAAGGAGCAAAACGCCCTTGCATTCTGATCCTTTTTTGTATTATCTTCGATAGCTTTTTTAACTGTATTCTTTTACTTCCACTTCCCCCTTCAGCACCATCAGTCCATTTAAAGCCAGGGCGCGCATTTCGTCCTCTCCAGGATAAATATAAACCGGGGCAAATTTATACACTCTTTCGATAATCAGGTTGGTAATCCATTTGCTGTGCGCTACTCCACCAGTCAGCAGAATAGCATCTACTTCTCCTTTAAGAACAGGAACCATGGATCCGATGCTTTTGGCTACCTGGTAAGCCAGTGCTTCGAGAATAAATTTAGCTTGTTCATCGCCATTTTGTGCACGCTGTTCCGCTTCGTAGGCGCTGTTGGTGCCAAGGTAGGCAACAATTCCACCGTTTCCAACTATCATTTTAATTATTTCCTTTTCGGAATATTGGCCACTGAAACAAAAACGAACCAGGTCACCGATCGGTAAAGTGCCACTGCGCTCAGGTGAAAAAGGGCCTTCGCCGTCAAGTCCCTGGTTTACATCAATTACCCTTCCTTTGTAATGTGCACCGGTAGTAATTCCGCCTCCCATGTGAACTACGATCAGGTTCATGTCTTCATACCGTTTCATAATGCTTTTCGCATGCTGACGTGCAATGGATTTTTGATTGAGGGCGTGAAATATAGAAATGCGTTTAAACATCGGGTGTCCTGCCACCCGGGCAATCTCATCCAGTTCATCAACTACTACAGGGTCGGCAATATAGGCTTTGGCATTGGGCAAAGAGCGTGCAATATCATCGGCTATAAGTCCGCCCAGGTTACTGGCATGTTCTTTAATAGGGTGGTCATGCAAATCTGATTTCATAGCATCATTTACCAGGTAAACACCTGATGAAATGGGTTTTAGCATTCCTCCACGGCCAACCACAGCCTGAATTTTATCGATTTGTATTTCCGCTTCTTCGAGTTCTTTATAAATTATCTCTTTGCGGAAATGGAACTGATCAGCCACATGCTCGAATTGTGCGAGTTCCTCATTTGGATGCGTTATGTTCTTCACAAAAACCGGACTCATATTCTGATATACCGCAATTTTTGTTGAAGTCGAACCCGGATTTATCGCAAGTATGCGGAAATCTTCCATGCTGTTAGGTTGATTATTTATTAATGGTTATAGGTTAATAGTTTAAGATTATGAATGATGGATAATCAAATTATAGTTAATAGCTGTGGATTTCACCTATTAACGATTAACAATTAACCATTTACTTTTCCTCCCAAAATTTATGCCATCAATGCCGCGAGTGCAATGGAGTAGGTTTTGGTCAATGCACTGTCACCACGCGAAGTAAGAACACAAGGTACACGTGCGCCGGCAACATACGCAGCTAATTCAGCTCCAGCTAGCTTAGTGCCACCTTTGAAGAAAACATTACCTGATTCAATATTTGGGAAAAGCAAGCAATCTGCATTTCCTGCAACCGGGCCTGTGATTTTTTTGATTTGAACAGATTCCATATCTATAGCAGCATCGAGTGAAAGTGGCCCATCGACTATACAGCCTGCAATTTGACCGCGATCGCTCATTTTGGCAAGTATGGCTCCATCAACGCAGGCAGGCATAGCGGCCAGCATTTGCTCGGTAGCGGCTATAACGGCAACTTTAGGTTTTTCAACGCCAATGGCTTTTGAAACGCTTGCCAGGTAACCGATCATTTTTATTTTTTGTTTCAGGTCAGGCTGGGGAATAATGGCTACGTCGGCAATGGTAAGCAACTTATGATATGTGGAGAACTCCATAACCGAAACATGTGATAAAACGGCACCTTCATTGGTGATTCCGGTTGTTTTATTTAGGATGGCACGCATGTATTTGTCGGTGCTGAGCGAACCTTTCATCAGCAGGCCGGCTTTCCCATCGTTAACTACTTTTACGGCAAGTGTTGCAGCTTTTATTTCATTTGGCTCGTGCAGGATTTCAAATTTGCCGGCATCCATATGATGTTCCAGGCATATTTTTTTTATTGTAGCTTCGTCGCCGGTAAGTGTAGCGTCAACAATTCCTTTTTCGACAGCGGCATAAACCGCTTCGATGGTGTGAGCATCATTTGCGAATGCCACTGAAATACGTTTCTTAGGTTTGCTTTTCAGCAAATCAAACATCTGTTCTAATTTAGTAATTGCCATTTGGACTCCTGGTTTATATATTGTTATTGTGATTACACTGAAAAGATTAAAAAATTCAACATTTTAGGGCTGCAAAATTAGTTATTTTCCCCTCATTTCCGAAGGATAACTTGTAGTTTTATTGCAATTTAGAATATATATAAGTAAGCATGATTTGAAATGGTTTAATCGGGGGTTTTGCATTTTAGTTGTAGTTGAGATGGAAGTCAGGAGTCAGAAGACCGAAGACGGAAGACAGGAGATGGAAGATTGATGACTGATTTGGTAAATACGAACGAAATCAAAGCTTTAAAATAGCAGGTGGATAGCTTGAGGTCAGAAAAACTAGGCAAAAAAAAGAAAAGGCAACACTCCGGTCTTCGGACTTCCGACACCG
Organism: Bacteroidales bacterium; assembly: GCA_038322655.1. Taxonomy (GTDB): domain Bacteria; phylum Bacteroidota; class Bacteroidia; order Bacteroidales; family UBA4417; genus UBA4417. Next base: position 3,567 of record JBBQGD010000118.1, read on the forward strand.
GCCCAATAATATTTTCACTAAAAGCAGAAAAGAATTGAAGAACTGCCTTACTTCGTATAAAAATCAATCATTCTCTGAATGGCTTTTTCGCAAACCGGGCAAAATTTATCACCTTTAAAGGTGCGCATCAGGCAGTCGGGGGTGGGACGATAAACGCCTTTGGCCACATAACCGGCTCCTTCGTAAACTCCTAATTGCAAAGGAAGTGCATTTTTAAGCGGGGTAGGTATGGGAGTATTTGCCGAAAGCATGTTTTCCCATTTGGTATCGAATTTTACCAGTGTTGTAATATTGGGTTCCCAGGGTTCGACATTCAGGGGGTACATATCATTGAAAGATGTGGATCCATCGTCGTATTCATCAGCTAAACCGGCAAAGCCATGCCCGAATTCGTGAACGAAAATTTTGGCAGATGACGCGTTGCTGTTCACTGACATATTGTAGTAATTAAATATAGCGCCACCACCGTATTTTGTAGTATTTGCAAGAATATAAATCTGATCGTAAGGCGCATTGGAAGCCAGGTTACGCACATCTTTGTTATCGGTTGTCATCAGGTATCTTTCGGAATCGAAAGTGTAAAAGGAGCTGTTGAGGATTGTATTTTTCCAGACTTTATCGCGCGGTATATCAGTGCCGCTTTCTGCTGATGGTGCAAGCACAGCACGGATATTAAATTTGTCTCGGTTATGAGTGTAAGGTTCAAAAGTGAACAAGCCGGCTGCAAATTTGTCGCAATCCGCTTTAAACCTGTCCATCTCACCTGCCGTATAACCTTCCGGTAATATCACAATATCAATTTTGTATGCCGGATCGCCGGAAATCAGTACATCATAAACAGGAAAAGCCATTTGCCTTTCGTTTGAAATAAAGTAGTTTTTTACTTCAACGTTATATTCAAACATTTTTGCATAAACACCCATGAAATTCCTGCTGTAAAACTCGATGCGGACATCGTTTTTGGGGAATGGCATAACAACAGTTTCAGTAAATGTCCGGGAGGTGTGTTTAGCCTCTTCGGTAAACCGCCACTCATCGAACAACGCACAATATCCACGGCTGTAAATAAGCATATTGGTTTTAACATCAAAGGCCTTAAAATAATATTCTCCGTAGTTTAACGTGTCAATCAGGTTTATATGTGAGCCACCCCAGTAAGGTTCGTTTTTCACCTGGCCGATGGAGTAAAACTCATTTTTACTATTTCCGGTACGATAATAATCAACACGCAGGGTTTTATCAGTAAACCAGTCATCGAAAGATGCAAAAGTCTGTATTGATACTAAAATCAAAAGAAAAGAAAGGATGATTGTTTTCATTGGATACAAATATTTTTAGGCGATTCAAAAGTATAAAATGTATCAGGATAGTTTGCATATTAATTTTCAAAAGTTAAATGATACGTTGGGTCATAGTTTAGAGCAGGTAAAATCTCAGTACTATGAAATTGATTCAAAAAAATATGTTGAAAAGAGGTGAAAGTTTGAACAATTGCCTTGCCTTATTTGTTTCCATATATAATTAACAACTGTTTAATAAAATGCAGTTAAATGGTTTTCTTCATAGCCACTCAGGCAAAACAGAGGAAATCATGAATTTCATCTTTGGCTGACCAGGGTCAAAGTTCTATTAAATTTATACCAATATCTTTCCTGTTTTAAACTAAAAGTATTGATATACCGGTGCCCAAACATGCCTAAAAATAAATACAATGTCAGTACAGAATAAAACAAATGTGAACTCAGAAGATCGTTGGGTAAAAATTATAGCGCCATACCGAAACGGAGACAGTCTGCACAGTTGGTGGCAGATTACAAACACCTTTATCCCCTATGTGATTTTGTGGGCTTTGATGGTGATCAGCTTCTCATACAGTTATTGGATTACATTGCCTTTAATATTAATTTCAGCCGGATTCCTGATCAGGTTGTTTATTATTTTTCATGATTGTGGTCACGGTTCCTTTTTTAGCTCAAAACGATTGAGCGAGGTTGTCGGATTTATTATCGGAATATTAGCATTTACTCCTTATCATCGCTGGCATAATGCGCATCTAACGCACCATCGCACAGTTGGTAATCTGGATAAGCGCGGGTCAGGAGATGTGTGGACACTTACTGTTGACGAATACCTGGCGCTGCCAAAACGCAAGCAACAGGCGTACCGGATATTTCGGAATCCTTTTATCATGTTTGGGCTGGGTGCAGGATTGATGTTTTTGGTTGGAAACCGCTTTACGAAAAAATCATTTACCCGAAAAGAGAAGATGAGTGTATATGCAACCAATGCCGGCATTGCATTATTGGCAACAACGCTTTGTCTTACAATCGGTTGGAAAGCATACTTGCTAATCCAGATTCCGGTTATGTATTTTGCTGCTATCGGCGGCGTTTACCTGTTTTATCTGCAACACCAGTTTGAAGGAACGCATTGGTATGGCGAGCAGGATTGGGACTTTAAAACCGTGGCATTGCATGGTAGTTCTTATTATAAACTTCCAAAACTGCTGCAATGGTTTTCGGGCAGCATCGGATTTCATCACATTCACCACCTGAGTTCTAAGATTCCCAATTACCGTTTGGAAAAATGTCACCGTGAAAACGAACTTTTTAAAAGTATAAAACCAATACCATTCCTCAAAGGATTCAAGTATGTTAACCTGAAACTTTGGGATACCAAGGCAGGTAGGTTAATCCGGTTCAGAGATTTAAAAATGGTGTAGAATTATTTTATCATCGACAGATATACAGATAGTTAACATTATATGAACCAATTTAATTTGGCAGTATAAACATTAATAGAATTCAATAATCCGACACGGCGATAAATTCAATTTATTGCCGTGTTTTTTATTGTTGTAGTTAGAATATCCTGATATAATCTGCAACCTTTAAAAAGTTTTTTAAAAAGGATTTCATTTTCCTTTTTGGATTGAAAGCAATTTATACCTTTATGCTTTCTATTTCAATGGTAAAATCCTTCTCTTATGAAACAAATATCTTTGTCGATCTTGCTTGCTTTGTTTGCAGTTTCGATTGCATTTGCCGGTCCTTATGATGATCTGATCAAAAAATCCGGTGACAAAAAGATTTTTCCCGGTTCGAATGTGCTTTTGATTTTCGACAGTACACGGGTTGAAATGATGGAAACCGGCCTCAGTCATAATTACATCCATCGCCTTTACAAGGTGCTTACTCCTGAAGGAGCTAAAGAATTGTCGGTCATTAAATTTGATTACGATCCGCTTTCAGCATGGTCGGAGATACGGGGAGTTACCGTTTATCATGCTGATGGAACTCAAACATTTCTTGATACTTCGGGTGTACTCGACTACCCGCAGCCGGCACGGGCTATTTACTGGGGTGCCCGAGAAAAAATGATTGAAATTGGTCGGCTGGAACCCGGTGATGCTGTTGACGTGCATTTGTACCGGAAAGGTTTTACATACGCATTATTAGGCGGAGGTGATGACGATGAAAGATATATTCCTCCGATGAGAGGACATTTTTATGACATAGTTCCGTTTTACAGCAGCGACCCTGTAATAGAAAAGGTCTACCAGATCAGTGTGCCGGATACCAAAGTGCTTCAATACGAAGTTTACAATGGAGAAGTGGCTTCTAAAATGTGGCGAAAAGGCGATCAACTTGTTTACACATTTTCGAAAAAAGATATACTTCCTTTCAAAGGTGAGCCTCGCTCAGTGGATGCTTCAGATGTAGCACCAAAATTGCTGATGAGTACCAGCCCTGACTGGAAATCAAAAAGCACATGGTTTTATGGTGTAAATGAAGATTATAAAAGCTTTGAAGCCAACGATGCAATCAGGAAGAAAGTGAATGAATTGTTAAGCAATGCCCGCGATGAAAATGATTCAATAACAATACTGACTCACTGGGCTGGAGACGAAATACGTTACCTGGGAGTTACCATGGGTAAAGGTGAAGGATTCACCTTGCATAGCGGCGAAATGAATTTTACCGATCGCTGTGGTGTTTGTAAAGATAAAGCCGGAATGCTGATCACCATGCTCCGTGCTGCAGGTTTCGAAGCATACCCGGCAATGACTATGGCGGGTTCGCGTATAGATTATATTCCCGCCGACCAGTTTAACCACTGCGTAACTGTTGTGAAAAGCCGCAAAGATGGAAAATATCACCTTCTCGATCCTACATGGGTTCCATTTGTGCGTGAGCTCTGGTCGAGTGCAGAGCAACAGCAGAATTACCTGATGGGTGTTCCCGAAGGTGCTGACCTCGGTGAAACTCCGATTTCCGATCCATCTAATCATTACCTGAAAATGACCGGTACAACCAGCATTTCAGCCGATGGGACACTTGAAGGCGAGTATACAGTAACCGCCGAAGGGCAGACCGATGCTGCAATACGTGGCATGTTTACACGTGATTACATGGCTGACTGGGCTGACAATGTTGAGAAAGAAGTGCTTCATATTTCACCGCTTGCACAGTTGGTGAAGGTAAATTATGATGATCCGTATAATTACCTGGCCGGACCAATCCTTGTGCATTTTAAAATTCGCATTCCGGAATATGCAACGGTAGCCGGTGATGAACTGATTTTTACCCCGTTGCTTGCAACAGGTTTTATGAAAAGAGCTATGCCTCACCTTGGATTTGATACCGGGATCGAAAATCGAAAATTCCCCTTCCGCGACCGGACATCGCACACAGTGGAAATGAAAGAGAGTATTACACTACCCGGAATCAAAGAAATTGTTTATAAACCCGAAGCAGGATCAGGTGATGGAAGCGGTGCACATTACCAGGGAATGATTAAAAGAGAAAACAGTACTTTGACATTTGCCTTCAATGCATCTTTCCCAAAGCGGATTTATCAGCCTGAAGACTGGGATTCGTACAAACTAGCAGTAGCTTATCAAAACATGATTGCTTCAGAACCTATGATTGTAAAAGTTAAATAGTTATTTACGATTTACGAATGAACAGTGAAAAATAAATAATGAAATAAGCCAATCGTAAATTGTACCTCGTAAATATATTATGCGCAAAAATCAGCAAACGACAAATCTATGATAAACAAGATATTAATTCTCACGTTAGCAATTTTCGGAAGTATATGTACCCTGTTGGCGCAGGAAGTCAATTCTGATGCAGTTTACCAGGAGCAGACCAAAGAATACACCCTGAATAAAAATGGCGGCTGGACGTATCATTACAGGCATAAACTTCTCATAAATACGTATTATGCGTTTCATAACCTGTATGGCGATGATTTTATAGTGTTTGATCCCGCTTTCCAGAAACTAAAAATAAACCGCTCCGTAACCACAATGGCTGATGGGAAACAGGTTGCTACACCTGACAATGCCTATAACGAATTGCTGCCACGTTTTGCCGCTAATGTGCCTGCATGGAACCGTCTGCGCGAAATGGTTGTTACTCACACTGCCCTTGAACGCGGAGCCACAATTGATTTTGATTATACTCTTTCAACATCAAATGGATATACACCTGCCCTTATGGAGAACGAGCAGCTCTGGATGAATTCGCCTGTGAAGAAGCTCACTTTTATTATCAATGTTCCATCAGGATCTTCTTTCAATTACGAACAATTCGGTTTCCAGTCGAAACCAATAATTGTGAAACAGGTTGGCAAAACCTCTTATACATGGACTCTGATGGATTTGCCGGCTGCTTTGCGGGAGGATTTCAGGCCAATGGAACAGCAAAACGGACCCAGGATCGTGTTTGTTGCAAGTACAAAGAAAATGGATGTTGTTGCAGGTTTTGCCTCTCAGGAAGCATTTAAGTGTGAAGCTACATCAATTGTTAAAGATGAATCAACTAATACAGTAAAAGGTATTGATAAACAGTTGCTGAAAGCATTGAAACTACAGGAAAAAGTAGCTAACGAGCTTAATACCTGGCAGATTCCTTTGCAGAATACTGCTTATAAATTGAGAAATGCAGCCTCAATATGGCAAAGCAATGGAGGTATTGAAGCAGAGAAAGCTGTGTTACTCACTGCCATGTTACGTTCGCAGAATATCCAGTCTGAACCGGTTGCAGTAATGGCCGAGCAGTTTTATTCTAAAAAAGTGGCAAGTCCGGCACTACTTGAGCATTTCCTTGTGAAAGTCAGTATTCTGGGAATGGATCCGATATTTCTCTCACCTACTAAAACAGATATACAGAATCAAAGGTATTCATTAACCGGCGATAGAATTATATCAATGGTTCCGGGTAAAAAACAATCTTCAGAGGTAATTGGTGTTCCCAAAAATGTACTCGCACTTTCCGGTAATCTTGAATTAAAGGAAGATATGATTCTTAAAGGCAATCTAAATCTTGAACTTGGTTGCCGGTTAAATCCGTGGTTGAAATTGCAGAACGATAATACCTATGAAGCCTCTATGCTTTCAGGTGTCTTTGGAAACGGTGAAATAACGGATATTTTAGAAGGCAAAACAGATATTGATTTGTCTTCGTTCAGTTTTCAGACAAGCTCAGGCTCATTTGCCAGTGAAAGAGCCGGGCATGTATTCTTAAAACTTCCTGCAGTGCCCTTTGGTTCTGATAGCTGGCATATGACAGAGCTCGTAAGCAGCCGTACCGAACCACTTGAGGTTCCTTTCCCAGTGAATGAATCATATGATATTTTTATAACTCTTCCCGAGGGAATGGCAATGATAACTCCTACAGCAAAATTAAATATAGATAATGAATTTGGCAGTATTGAGATTTCAATTTCAGCTGAAGGAAGACAATTGCATATGATGCGGAAGATCAATATCACCAATACAATGGTTCCGGCGGAGAAATATGTTGCTTTTAAAACAATGATGAATGCCTGGAACAGTAAAAAATACAGGGAGGTTGTGTTGAAAAAAGGAAATTAAACATTAGTGTCCGGTTATAAGTCAAACAATGTCAATTGGTTAGGATCACCCTGTTCATGGAAATTGTAAATTTGTTTTTCAAGTATTTGATTTAGAGGAGTTTTCACAAATAAGCATAGGCTAAAAGTTTGTAGAATTGTGTATAAACTCTGTTCCATTTTCAGCTTTCTTTTAACAATGGCAATAAGAAGGTAAACGCA
>JBBQGD010000119.1:0-10633 GCA_038322655.1 Bacteroidales bacterium
GCTTTATTCCAATATCCTTGATACCTCGTGGCTCGAAGTGGTTGCGGTAATTTTCGGAATTCTGAGTGTATGGTTTGACCGAAAAGAAAATATCTGGGTTTACCCTACCGGGATTGTGAACGTCCTCATATACGTATACCTGTGCTTTTTTGCCGGGTTGTATGCCGATATGGCCATCAATGCTTTTTACTTTGTAATGAGTGTGTTCGGCTGGTACAACTGGACGCGACGTGTTGATGAAACTCACCATGTTCCTATCAGCAGCCTCAGTCTTAAACAATGGCTTTTCTACCTCTTGCTCATTACAGTTGCATTCGGAATAATTTATTATATACTCCTGAATTATACTGACAGTACAGTTCCTTTATTCGATTCGTTTACAACCTCTTTGTTTATTGCAGGGATGTGGCTAATGGCGATCAAGAAGATTGAAAACTGGATTCTTTGGATAATTGGTGATGTGCTGGTAATTCCTATGTTCACAATTAAAGGACTGGCGTTTACCAGCATTCAATACATAGTATTTTTAATCCTTGCAATTATGGGTTATATCGAATGGCGTAAGCGGTTAAAATCAAGTGAGATTCTATGATACGCATTTCGATCACAGGTCCTGAATCAACAGGCAAGTCGCAGTTAGCTGAACAGTTAGCTAAACATTACCGAACCAACTGGATACCTGAATATGCCCGCAAATACCTTGATGAAATTGACCGGCCCTATACTTACGATGATATTTTAGTGATTGCAAAAACACAGTTTGAAGAAGAAAATATAGCTGCTTCAAATACCGAAATTCTTTTTTGTGATACCGATCTCTGCGTTACAAGTATCTGGTGCAATGTTAAATATGGGAAATGCCATCCATGGATTACCACTAATTTGGAACATCATGTTTATGATTTATACCTGCTTTGTGATATCGATCTGCCGTGGCAATATGATCCGTTACGCGAACATCCTGAAATGCGCACCGAGCTTTTTGGAATGTACCGCGATTTACTGCAGCAACACCGTTTTAATTATCGGGTTGTAAAAGGTACTGGCGAAGAGAGGCTGCAAAATGCAATAGCATTTATTGATGAATATTTAAAATCAATAAATAAACTCTAAGTGTCATTATCAGCATGAGCAGTTCAATCCCCTGCCAAACAATTAATACATCCTGAATCAATTAACTCATTAGAATTAAATTATTAAGATCAGTCTGGATAAAGGTTAATAATTGCTCTACCTTTCTTTACTTTGCAATAATTATTTTTGTCAAATAGGTTGTTTAAACTTGTCATATAAATGGATAAGCTCAGAAAAAGTATTCAAATATTTAAAAGTATTATAAAAAATCCAAGGGTTTTAAATCTTTTATTGGAAGACAATGAATACTGGTACGGAAGGATACTGAAAAAAAACAAAGAGTATACACCATTTCCATTAATTAGTTTGCAGGATTTGGATGATGACTTTTTACAAACTATTAATCCATATTCGTTTATGGATGGTGGTTCCCTGATAACTGATCTGGCATTGCTTAAGATTTTGGCCAAAGCAAAAAAGGATTGTACTTTCTTTGAAATCGGAACCTGGCGGGGGGAGAGTGTTGCAAATCTCAGTGAAGATTGCAGCGAATGTTTCACAATGGATTTACCCGACAATGAAAAGCAGGCACTTGGAATGAGTAAGGAGTATATTGCTCTGCATGCTATATTATCAAAACATCTGAAGAATGTAACCCATATTAAAGCGAATTCTTTTCATTATGATTTTAGCTCTTTAAACCGGAAATTTGACTTGATTTTTATAGATGGAGATCATCATTATAAAGCCGTCGTGAATGATACAAAACTTGTATTTCAACATTTAGTGCATGACAATACAGTAGTTGTTTGGCACGATTATGCATATAATCCTGGGAAAGTCAGAAACGAAGTATTTGCAGCAATTTCTGATTCAGTTGAATCCACAAAGCATCACCATCTGTATTATGTTAAGAACACTCTTTGTGCTGTATATCTACCGCAAGGAATATTAAATAGTGATACTGGCGAACGGCAATTTGAAATTACAATCCGTTATGTATGATAACAAGATAAATTCAGATATCCTCAGCGGTTTTTGATCGGAAAATGACTTTCTAATATACAAACTGTCTCCAATCCTAGTAATTCATGCAGAGAATATATTTATACCAAAGGTTTGTACTATTTTATTGCACATAGGTCAAAGCCATAAATTTGTTATTTCCCTGAAAGTATAGTATTGTAAATCTCACTTATTTGCTTTCCTATTACTTCCTGGCTGAAATGCTCCAGCGCATACTTGCGAATGTAATTTTTGTTGAAAAATACCTGATTGTCAAGCATATAAATAAGGGAGTCAAGCAACGCAGGCTCATCTTCTGAAGCAATAAGCTTACCGAGTTTTTCATTTATATGTTCATTTATTCCTCCAACATCAGTACTCAGAAAGGGTACGCCGCTTGCAAAACTTTCAGGGATAACTACCGGGAGGTTTTCATATCTGCTAAATAGAACCTGGAAAGTAGCTTCACGCATTAACTTTGCCAGATTTTCGTTCTCGCGCAATCCTGTGAATGAAACAAAAGTATCTTTTATCCCAAGTTCACTTGCCAATTGAACTAATTTTTCGAAATGAATGCCATCACCAACCATTATACATTTCCAATCCGTACGAATATTTGAAAGCTTTTGCAGAATCCTGAGCAAACCAGAGATATTTTTCTGTGTATCTTCAAAACATGATACATGCAAAATTGTCTTTACTTCCTGTAAATTAACTTTATCTGAAGGCATGAATAATTTACAATCAACCACATTCGGAATTACATGATAATTGCTGTTTTTAAAACCGTGTTTTTCCATGGCTAACTGTAAATTGTGAGTTACAGGTAGTATTGCAGAAGCAAAACGTGTTACAATCCTCGTTATAAATTTCCGGACAATACCATTGAAGTTGCCCATTCCGGGAAGGTAACGGGTCCAATGTTCTGTTATAACATAAGGGGTGCCATAGATTAATTGATACAACCATGCAACTATTCCGCAACGGGTTAGTACATTAACATGAACCAGGTCAGGCTTGCCAAAAGTTGAATGTATCAACTTAATGCCTTTTAAATGAGCAATAAAAAAGTGGTAAATATTCACAGTCGAATCCAAAATCAGGATACCGCTTTCAGAAGCTTTGGTGTATATTGCAACTTCAAATAGTCCATTTTCAGTATTGATTACTGTTTCGTATCTTGATGCTGCAGCTGCGAAACGGAGATGAACACTTAGAACCGAAACATTATAAAAAGGCAATACCGACAAGGCATGTCGGCGGATAAACAAACCTGGCATGGGATCTGATTGGTTCGGATACCATCGTGCCAGATACAAAACTTTTTTTTTGTGAACCTCAGATTTTTGCATGAATAAGAATTGTGTCCAAAAGTACGAAATTATAATTTGAATTTTTGAAGACATGAAAGCAAGTTCAAGCCTGGAAACAGCTTTTACAAAAAGTCTACATTTGTAAAGTGAATTTTTGGCGCTATGTAATCGCCATTGTAAGTTTTAAAAGAAACAAATTAATGAAGAACACATTTTTATTAGCCTTTATCGTATTCCTTTACAATAGTTATGCTCAGCAGCCTGTTAATGTTTCAGATCGCATGAAGGCAGACTTATCTATCTTGGCTTCGGATTCCTTGCAGGGGCGTGAAGCCGGAACTATCGGAGAGCAAATGGCTTCTGATTATATTTCGAAACAAATGCGTCTGTCAGGATTATTGCCCAAAGGCGATAAAGAAGGTTCTTACTTAAGTGAGTTCAGAATGAATTACCCGGTTATTTTTAAAGAGGCTAAACTCCGTGTCAATAATATTGATTTCAAACATGATGAAGAGTTTGGTGCAACAGATTTATCTTCGGCAGGAGAGGTAACTGCTCCATTGATCAATATCGGTGATGGGAACGCAGCTTCCAATGACAAAAAGCATAGAAAAAGCAGAATTTATGATGTTAACGGCAAAATAGTTATTCTTGATATTGCCTCCGGATCAGAGAATGTTGAAAATTATGTTTTGCTGCATGAGATCATTGCCAGGGTCAAGGCAGTGGTTGAGCTAGGTGCAGTAGGGGTAATCCTCCATAACAGCTCACGGAAAAGCAATGAGGATTTGTTGTTTGGTTCACCATTTACGGAGTCGTTGAATGTTCCGGTTGTTTACGTTGCGCGCCTTTCATTCAACAAAATAAGCAAGATTAAAACCGGTACAAGTACATTATCAGTCGAAATTGACCGGACTGTTTCGAAACCGGCTAATGTTATCGGTTGGATTGATAACAAATCAGATAAAACGATAGTAATAGGTGCACATTATGATCATTTGGGGATAGCTAAAAGTCGCACCGGATCTGATAAAACTCTGCAGATACATAACGGTGCTGATGACAATGCAAGCGGAACAGCAGCTATGCTTGAACTTGCACGTTGGGTATCTGGCAATAAAAGCCTGAAGTATAATTATTTATTTGTTGCTTTCAGTGCTGAAGAAAAAGGGCTTTTCGGCTCAAAAGCCTTTTGCAGCAGGCCTTGGGTTAACAATAAGAACATTTTTTACATGCTTAATTTGGATATGGTCGGCAGGCTAGGATCCCAGGGCGATACCATAAGTGCTCTTGGAGTGGCCTCATCCACGGTTTGGGAACAGATGCTCGATTCTATTAGACATCCTGACTTTTCAATTAAGAAAATAAATGGTGCACCTGCATTTTCGGATCATTCGCCTTTCCTGAAAAAGGGTATTCCTGTTATTTATTTTACTACCGGTTTACATCCCGACTATCACACCCCAAAAGATGATACGGAGTTTATTAATTTTAAGGGGATGGTGGAAATTGAAGATTATTTGCGGAATTTTATCCAATCGGCTGAAACTTTACCTGAAATTCCATTTCAAAAGATCGGGCCATTGCAGAATACAAAAGCTTTTATACAGACATTCAAATGATCTGTCAGGTAAGGTTCTTTTTGCAGCAGCACCATCCAGAGATTTATCAGCTAGTGGGAGGCTTTTTCCATCTTCAAACCAGTATGTTTTAGTTTTCTCAAGTTGTTATGATTCCTCCGGTTAGTAGTGCCGTTTTGTGTTTGTAGTTATATATCCATCTGTTCCTGTAAAATATTTTTATTGGGTGATCTCCGGCACCAATATCAATCCATTTGCCTTTAATTGGGTGCTAAGAATGTTTTAACTTATAATGCTTCATTGCTTTATGAATGTTAAATTGCATGAAATACAGATATTCGGAAAGCAAATATGCAGATCGCAAATTCATTAGTTCGGATTTTGCACAAACTTACTAATTCACTTTCTGTTTTTGAAGGTAACTTTAATACTTTTGTCAGGAAATAACAGGAATATGTTATTATACGCAGAATTATGAATCAGACGGGACTTTCAAACAGACTTGAGGATTTGCCTGATAGTGGTGCAGCACTTGCAGAACTTCTTCATGAAACAGGGATAAATTCAACTGATGGACTTTATGGAAATGGAGCTTTTCAGGCTTTTATACGCATCAGGGCTGTTGACCCCGATGCCTGTTTTAGCAAACTGTGTGCACTCGAAGGCACTGTTGAAGGCATTCGTTAGCACAAACTGTCAAAGGAAAAGAGAGCTGAACTGAAGCATTTCTTCACACTGAATAACACGTAAGCCTGTATTGCTGTTTAACTTTTTTACTTATACATTTGGAAAAATTAGTAGTAAGGTTGATCAAATATTAGTAATTTCGCAATTCACCTATAAGCAGTTAACGCTCATATGCTTCGTCGAAAAGAATTTTACTTGTTTTTCCTATTGATAGTTTTGGTTCTTCCTGCTTTTTCTGTGAGCTACTCAGCTGAAAATACTAGTAATGATTCGGTAGTCAGGGGTGTCAGCCAGGAAGAAACCATTTTGTTTAATATGATAAACGATATGCGCAGGCAAAACAAACTGTCGTCTTTCCCCTTGTCGAATGATCTATGCATTGTTGCCCGAACTCATATTGCTGATATTATTAAATACAAACCGCAGGAAAGGGGCTGTAGCCTGCATAGTTGGAGTGGAAATGGGAAGTGGACTTCATGCTGTAATACTAAAGAGCTTTTCGGGATACAGTGTATGAAAGCTAAGCCCAGGGAAATTACCGGCTACCCGGGTGAAGGATATGAATTGATTTATTGGGGCGAGGATAATGCAACTCCTGCAGAAGCTGTAGAGTTGTGGAAACAGGTTGAAGCTTCGTCAGATATGATACTGAGCCGTGCCAAATGGAGCGCTTATCAATGGAAAGCAATTGGAGTTGGAATGCAAGATGGCTATGCAATATTATGGCTCGGTGATGCAGAAGATAGCAATACACCGGATAAAGAAGTGAAAGAAATTCCTTTTGGTCAGAAACCGGCTTCAAAAGTGGCAGCTGATGAGAAAGCAGCGCCTGATGTAAAGGAAAGTACTAAACCTAATACCTCCGTTGCACCCAAAACGACTGTTACAAAAGAGGTAATAAAAGGACAATCAGTTATAATTGAATCTACTCAATTTCACCTTATCGTTGCCAGTTATAAGGAATTTGAATCGGCAAACACAGTATTGAAAGAAGTCAGAGAAAACGGATATCCTTCTGCTACTATACTCTATCAGGAACCGCTTCACCGTGTAAGCATTAATTCATTTGAAACCTATGAAGAAGCTACCACAAGGAAAAATGAATTGAAAGAAAAATTTCCGGGAATCTGGATTTTTAAGAAATAAGGTGTAAGAAATAAGGTGTAAGGTATAAGGAGTAAGGTATGAGATATTCACTTTTTGACAATTAAATTTGCACATTTGTCGTTTTATATACCTGTAATCTGAAATCCGGAAATTCAATTTGCACAATTGAAAGTTCTCAATCCACATTCCGAAATCCGAAATTTGAAATCAATTAAACTGTGCAAAACTCAGTAATAACTTCTGTTTAGAAGCTTAAAACCTTTTGAGGATTAATTTATATTTGCCGCCACATTATGGACACAACTGGAAATTATAATGAAGAAAGTATCCGGTCACTCGACTGGAAAGAACATATCAGGCTCAGGCCAGGTATGTATATTGGTAAATTAGGCGACGGATCTTCACACGATGATGGAATTTATGTACTTATCAAAGAAATAATTGATAACTGTATCGATGAGTTCACCATGGGTCATGGCCGCAATATTGAAGTAACCATTAAAGAACATTCGGTTTCAATACGTGATTATGGTCGGGGTATTCCTCTTGGAAAACTCGTTGAATGTGTTTCGCAGATAAATACCGGTGCTAAATATGATTCAAAAGTCTTTAAAAAGGCAGTCGGACTTAACGGTGTAGGCTCCAAAGCTGTAAATGCATTGTCCAGTTTCTTTATGGCCCAGGCCATTCGCGAAGGCCGGACTAACACGGTTGAATTCAGGCAAGGCGAACTAATCAGCGAAACGGGCGAACAGCCTACCGATCTCCGTAATGGTACACTTATCACATTTACTCCTGATATTGAGTTATTCGGCAACTACCATTTTCTTAAAGAATACATTGAGCAAATGCTCTGGAATTATTGTTTTCTGAACAATGGATTGACGATAATTTTCAATGGTCAACGCTTCCAGGCAAAGAATGGATTGCTTGATATGCTTGAAAAATCTAATAACGGAAGCGCTGTTAATTACCCTATTATTCATATTAAAGATGAGGACTTTGAATGCGCTTTTACCCATAGTGCAAAGCAATATGGCGAAGAATATTATTCGTTTGTTAACGGGCAGCATACAACACAAGGCGGTACGCATTTAGCTGCTTTTCGCGATGCTTTGGTTAAAACTATACGTGAATTTTATAATAAAGATTTCGAATACAGCGATATACGTTCATGTATAATAGCTGCCGTTAGTATAAAGGTCAGTGAGCCCTTGTTTGAGTCGCAAACCAAAACTAAGCTGGGATCGCAGCATATTGAACCGGGTGGTATGACTATTACTAAGTTTATTACCGATATTTTAAAAAAGAAGCTCGATAATTTCCTTCACATGAATTCGGATACTTCCGAAGCGCTCTACCGCAAAATTCTGCAGTCGGAGAAAGAACGCAAGGAAATGGCAAGCATTAAAAAGCTTGCAAAGGAGAGCGTTAAGAAAGTCAGTCTTCACAACAAAAACTCCGCGATTGCCGACTGCATTATAACAGCAACGACGAACGCCGGCTCGAAACAACCTTGTTTATCACCGAGGGTGATTCGGCGAGTGGTTCCATCACCAAATCGCGTGACGTAAATACCCAGGCTGTTTTCAGCCTCAAAGGAAAACCTCTGAACTGTTACGGGAAGACTAAAAAAGTGGTTTATGAAAACGAGGAATTCAATCTTTTACAATCTGCTCTTAATATTGAAGATGATATTGAAAACCTGCGTTATAATAATATTGTAATAGCTACTGATGCTGATGTTGATGGTATGCATATCCGCTTGTTGCTACTCACATTTTTCCTTCAGTTTTTTCCCGACCTGGTTAAGTCAGGTCATGTCTATATTCTTCAAACACCTTTGTTCAGGGTTCGAAATAAAAAGAAAACAAATTATTGTTATTCCGAGCAAGAACGCCAGGAAGCGCTTGCTGAACTTGGCCCAAATCCGGAAATTACCCGTTTTAAAGGTCTTGGTGAGATTTCACCTGATGAATTCCGTCATTTTATCGGGGCTTCTATGCGCCTCGACCCTGTGATTCTGAAACATATTTCAGAGATTGATGGAATTCTGTCATTTTATATGGGAAGCAACACCCCTGAAAGGCAGCTTTTTATTATTGATAACCTTCGCAACGATAGCGAAATTGAGGAGAAAATACTGGAAGAGGTGGCTTAATCCTTGTATCATTCTATTACAATTCCATAAATATTGGTTCGGCCGTGATTCTTGACGCGTTCGCATGATATTGCACTTTTTGTTAAACGATTAGCTGCAATTGTCCGTACTAAAGAAACAACAATTTCAGGTTAAATTGAGATCAGTGTTTTGTGCTCTACAATATTCAATTACACAACCGAATTTAATAACCGGCAGAATTAGTTTCAATCGGGGAATTTGTTTTCAAATCCTTTGCAATATCAAAAGCCGGGCTTCGTTATACTAAGATGAGCTATGACCGTTTCTCTAAGAAAATGAAATTTTCATAGCAGATTTGAAATAATGAATTTTTAACTTTTAATACAAAATAGTTGAATTATGAAAAACTTAAGATTTTACACACTTTTGAGCGTGTTAATTGTTTTAGCGGCGGGAATGTTTTCTGTTTCCGGATGTAAGAAGGATGACGGTAATAAAACGGCACCGGCTATTCCCCCTCAGGAAAGTTTTGTAATGAACTTCAATGGTTTCTCTAATTCTAGTGATACATTGAAATCAGCCCTGCAAACTGATACATACACTAATTGGGGCTATTCTTATATGAATGTGGCTGCATGGAATACTATGATTACCATCGGGCTTGCTGTACCGGTAACATCGTTTACAGAGGCGTTCAACCATGAAGCTGTTTATCATCCTGATGTAAACAACTGGACCTGGTCGTATAATTTTAACGCAGGGTTCAATGCCTACCTGGCAACACTTACAGGTAAAGTTATTGGTGACAGTACTTCCTGGGAAATGCGTATAACAAAAGCAGGAGCTTACTCTGATTTCCTCTGGTACAGTGGGAAAGCTTCTATTTCTCAATCCGGAGGTTACTGGATATTGATGGAAAGTCCTGAAAATCCCGGTAAAATATTGCGTATTGACTGGAACAAGTACAACGATGGCACATCCGATATAAAATACACTAATGTAAAGCCAGGAAATGCTGATAACGGCTCGTATATTTATTATGGTACCGCACTCAATTCATTCGATAGGTTTTATCAGATATACAATAAGAAACTCAGTAATCTTACTACCATTGAATGGGCTTCCACTTTGCATAACGGACACGTTAAAGATCCTCTTCATTATAAAAATACTGCTTGGCATTGCTGGGATTACCAATTGCAGGATTTAGTGTGCCAATAAACTTTTAATTGATTGTAATATTCCGGGTACCTTCTTCTGAAAAAAAAATCCAGGAGGTACCCGGATTTTTTTTTGTACCGGTAAAATTCAGAGCTCAAGAATCAGTACAACTCTATAAAAGCTTTTCCTAAATTCCCGATAATATCTCCTGCAATAAGCGCTTCATATCCATTTTCTTCAGCTGCAAAATCACCGGCCCGTCCATGAAGATAGGTTCCCAAAATACAGGCTTCGGTTGCATTATACCCTTGGGCTAAAAGTCCGGCAATAAGTCCGGTAAGTACATCACCGCTTCCGCCCGTTGCCATTCCCGGGTTTCCTGTAGGATTGAAATAACAATTTCCCAATGGTGAGCATACTACGGTATATGCTCCTTTGAGCACAATATTTAAATTGTATTTGATGCAAAATGAACGTAAAATTTCCAACCGGTCGAAGCTGTTGGAAGTTTTTCCGGCCAGCCGTGCAAACTCGCCCGGATGCGGCGTTAACACCGTGCCTTTTGGTAGAAATGCCAGCCAGGT
>JBBQGD010000120.1:0-10369 GCA_038322655.1 Bacteroidales bacterium
AATCATTTCCGGGTAAGGAGTAGTTTGGTCGAACATAAAATCCTGAAACTGAACAGGGGCAAAAGAACGTTTCTCGTAGAAAACCACTCTTTCAAGGTATTCATTAAGTGTGAGTTTCCCTTCCTCGAATGTGTCGAAGGTCAGATGATGTCTTTCTTCCATCTCGTTGAAGTCAATCTTAAAATAGTCGGCTGCTGCCCGGCGCGACTTGTGACCCCAACCGTTCGAAAGCAGCACACCTCCTATATCTAAAAATAAACAACTAATAGTTTTCATATGCTTTATTTTTAAAAATTCCTTTTATTAGCTTTTTTTGAAATCACTGCAAGACTCATACTTACCATATGAATATTTATTTGCTCAATTTCGTAAGCACTTTTCCTTTATGCACGGCAACATGGTCGGTCTTATCGCTTTGTATAGCATATTGAGGATCTTCTTTACTGGCGTGATGCGTATAGCCTTTATAATCAAAATCGGCGATATGTATTTTAATGATTTTGCCTGAAACATATCCTGCTTCAGAATTCCATTTTACATGATCGCCTATTTTAAATGGATTTTCCATTCTTTTCATTTTTAATTATTCAACTTTGTACGTCAGTTTGCCATCTGCGATTCTGGCAGGTTGTGTGTAAGGATGTTCATCTGCTTTTTCAACACCCATAATATGCATTACCTTCCAGCCTTCTGCTTTTAAATGATCAGAAACCATGGAGCGGTGACAACGCCACCACACTGCTTCGGAACACATATAGGCGGTGCGTTGCGTTAAAGCAATTTGTTCCAATTCTAATATCCCTTCCCGGAAAGTCTCCGTTTCCATAAAGTCGGCATAGCCACGGAAAGCCGGATGCCGCCAGGAAGTATTTTGGGAATCAGGACGTACTTTTCTTCTGCCGCCAAGATTTTTTATATGGATATACCGGAAGCCGGACTGCGGCAACGAAACTTCCAGAGCTTCCTTGTTAAAATGGGGAACTCTGCGCGAGCCGGGGAAACTTCTGATATCAGCCACCACTTCAATCTGAAAAGATTTCAGCATATCGATGAATTCATCCAATGAGTGGGTTGAATGCCCGATAGTCCAGATTGCCTTATTTTGTTGAATGGCTTTCATGTGTCATAGGAAAATATTCTTCAGATTTATAACCTTTCTTATTTCTCAGATTTAGTCAGTCATTCTACGTTTTGCTTCTATGCACCAGAGTAATTCCTTGATAAAACCTGCCGCTCTTTTATCCATTTTGATTTTATCATTGGCATTTCCATCTTCATCGAAGGTGTTAGAACTTTTTAGACATGAAACCGGGCAGGGACTGCCCAGGCTAAGGACATGTTTTTCTAGTTCAATCATGGCGCGCAAAGCTTTTGGGTCGACTTCTGAATAGTTTAAAAGTGCTTTCATCATGTTTGCTTTCGAAAAGCTTACTATCTTATTTCCCGTTACTGATCAGAGAAATAAATTTTATCTGCTTTTACCATCAATGCACCAGCTTTTTTCATTTCTGCAATGGCCATAGGCACATAATTTTTGTCCTTGCAAATCCCCTGAACTGCATCTTCGATCAGGAACGTTTTAAAACCGTTCCTCAAAGAATCAAGCACGGTTTGCTTAACACAGTATTCGGTTACGAGACCGGCAACATACAATTCACTTATCTTTTTTTGCCTGAGATATGTGGTAAGATTTTCATTGGTGGCTTCAAAAGCCGAGTATCCGTCATCTTTATTATCAGTGCCTTTTAAAAAAACGAAATCGAGTTTGCTGGCATCTAAATCCGGATGAAATTCAGCGCCTGGAGTATCGTGCACGCAATGTACAGGCCAGGTTTCGAAATGTACTGTGCTGGCCGGATGCCAATCCTTTGAGGCCAGCACATAATCAAATTTATCCATCAACCTGTTGATAATAGGAACAATACGATCTCCATCAGGGGCCGGCAAGGCACCCTTTGGGCAAAAATCTCTTTGTAAATCGACAATAAGCATTGCTTTCATTTTATTTTTCTTTGCTGAAGTCCGTGATTAATTTATCTCTCAATTTCATCAGGCTCTTGCTTAAGCCCACCTTATACAAGTGCGGGTATTCGAATCGTTTGTGTTCATCGGGCAGTTGCGATATTCTGAATTTCCGGTAATCCGAGATCTCGCTGATACTTTTTTCACCAACGATTAGATTTCCATTTTCAACTACCTTTCCGACGATGACTTCACATTTCAGCCCCTCCACCGGCATATTACGATCGGGGTGTTGTGGATGGAAAATAGTAAGTATCTTCTGTTCATTTTCATCGGCAAGGGCGATGGCATCTGCATAAAATTTATTGTGTCCATTAAGATATCGCACTATTTTCTTTTCACCTGGCAAGGTGATTTTAATCAGGTCTTCTGATAGTTTAATGGTTGGCCGCTTGTTGATAAGGCTTAATTTATAAACGCCATCAAGCGCAGCATCACTTTTACCGGTAACTAAGCTGGTGCCAATCCCAAACCAATCAATGGGCGCACCCTGACCGATAAGGCTTTTTATAATGTACTCGTCCAACTGATTGGATGCTACAATTTTAACATAAGTTAAACCAGCATTATCCAGTTGTTTTCTGGCCATTATTGACAGGTATGCAAGGTCGCCGCTGTCGAGCCGTATAGCCGAAAGCTGATGCCCTGCCTGCTCCAACTCTTTAGCCACTGTAATGGCGTTGGGCACTCCGGTTTTCAGGGTATTGTAGGTGTCAACCAGCAAGATGCAATTTTCTGGATGGGCCGCTGCATATTTTCTGAAAGCAGTGAGTTCATCTTCGAAACTCTGAACCCACGAATGGGCCATTGTTCCCGAGGAGTTGAGGTTATAACGAAATGCGCTGTAAATATTTGAGGTGCTGTCCACCCCTCCTACAACGGCAGCTCTGCTGGCCTGGATAGCTGCCCAACCCTGTGCGCGCCGCATTCCAAATTCCATCAACAAACTGTCGCCTGCCGAATGGCGTAGCCGGTTGGCCTTTGTAGCAATAAGTGATTGGAAATTAAGTACATTCAGGGTGATGGTTTCTACCAACTGTGTTTCGATGATATTTCCTTTAACCCTTACAATAGGTTCGTTAGGAAACACGATTTCTCCCTCAAGCGGTGCATAGATATCACCCCTGAACTGAAAAATTTTCAGATATTCGAGGAAATCATCGTTGAAACCTCTGTTGTGCAGATAATCAATTGCGGCACTGTCATATTTAAAATCCCCGATCATCTCCAACAAATCCTGAAGACCTGCAAAAACAGTAAACCCAGAGCCGAAGGGGTTTTTCCTGAAAAAGTAGTCAAAATTTGCTATTTCATCCTTCATGCCAGATTTGAAATAACCTTCGGCCATTGTTAGTTCGTAATGGTCGGTGAACAAGCCTAAATATTTATCTGTCACATTCATGTATTTACAGTTTATTCCATTTCGTCAAGTGCAATTACTGAATGAGCATATGCGGCGCCTGAACGCATTTCGGCAGCTACCCATATTGCTTCCATAATTTCCTCACGGCTTGCCCCTTTTCGCATGGCAGCCATGGTATGTGAGCGGATGCAATAGGGGCATTGCGTAACATGTGCCACGGCCACGGCAATCAGTTGTTTTGTTTTTTCGGGCAGCGCCCCTTCCTTGAAAACCGTTTTGCTGAAATTCGACCAGGCTTCCATTATTTCAGGAGCCAGGGCTACTCTTTTGTCAGCGAGTTCTTTGGTTGTTTTTGGAAATACATCTCCGTTTTTCATGGTATTTATTTTTAGATTTTGAATATTTGTTCCGCACATGTTTCGTTAACACAAGTATGCCTCTTATGAGTGATTTGTGCTTACTTCACTGATTTTGAGTTACGCTTCAGGGCAGCCGATTTTTTGTCTCTTCCTTCTGTGTACAAACTTTTCAGGCAGGCAATCAATCTTTTTTGGGATGTTCAAAACCACATGTAGGGCATACCTCAACTTCGCCTTCTACCAAATGGATGCCACTAATATGATCTTTAACGAACTGACGCATAAACGTGAATTTGTTCTCGTGGTTTGACACGTCAATCTGCTTGTCTTCAAAGAGTTTTCGTATCTTATGATCATATTCCTGATAGCCCCAGCAAACAGGGCAAACGCCATCAGGAGTCTGATTTTCTGTTTCTTCTTTGGGCTTATTAAAATAGCCCACAAGATGTTCAGCTAAGTCCATAACTTTAAGTTTTAAGATTTAATGAGAACACAATTCAGTATTTTTCTTGTATTTTACACAACAAGTGTTGCATAATCCGCTGTTGCCGAAGCAAAACAGGTTTAATCTGATTCTGCCTGTACAATAAATCAGCAGACTTTTTATGAACGGGTACTAATTAACGAGGTGCGCTTCAGCCGATATTTTGGCCGTTCCACCTGCATATAGCCTCGAAACGGGGCACTTCTCCTTGGTGGTTGCGGCCAGTTTTTTCAGCTTATTTTCATCCAGCCCGTGGCATTTCACCTTGCAGTCCAACTTGATTTCAGTAATGTGTGGGCCTGAATCATCCTGGCCAATAGTTACTTCGGCTTTTGTATCGATACTTTCAGGATTCAGCCCCTCTTCGGTGAGCAACAGTGAAAGATACATAGAGTAGCATCCGGCATGTGCTGCCCCGATGAGTTCTTCAGGATTGGTACCACCACCATTTTCGAATCGTGAGGCAAAGGTGTAAGCACCTTCATATCCTGTAAATTTCATGGTGCCACTTCCATCTTTGATCTTTCCTTTCCAGTGTGCTTGTGCTTTTGATGTTGACATGTCGTTTTATTTAAAATAGTTAGTAATATAACATTTATAAAAAGACAACAAAGTCTTTTTATAAATGTTCAATTTTCTGTATTCAGAAATAATAAGGTAGAATTTAACTCCAGCAAATCAAAATAATACTCAGGCATAAAATTAGTACATTCCCAAATTTTAGGCCTAATATTCGGATTATAATCGGAAAATTAGGCGTATTTTTCGGAATACGATCCGAATATTCGGTTAATAGTGAATTCACTTGGGTATTAGTTGTCTTTTAAGAATTGTCGCAATACGTATTGCAAAATTCCACCACTGCGGTAGTATTCAACTTCAATGTTGGAGTCGAGGCGGGCAATAACTTGAAATTTAAGCTTCTCCCCTTTATCATTTTTAGCGGTAATCTGTATTTCCTTATGCGGCTTGAGGTGATTTTCGATTCCTGTTATTGTAAATGTTTCTTTGCCTGTGAGTCCAATGCTTTCAGCATTTTCGCCATTTTTATACTCAAGTGGCAACACACCCAAACCTACCAGGTTGCTGCGGTGGATACGTTCGTAACTTTCGGCCAGCACACATTTTATACCCAGCAGGAAAGTACCTTTTGCAGCCCAATCCCGCGACGAGCCACTGCCGTATTCTTTACCTGCCAAAACCAAAAGTGGAGTTTTTCCCTCTCTGTATTTAACAGAAGCATCATACACGGTCATTTCTTCGCCCGTAGGCAAATGACAGGCAAAACCACCTTCCTGTTTAGCTAATTTATTTTTAATACGCACGTTGGCAAATGTGCCTCGCACCATTACTTCATCATTGCCTCTGCGCGATCCGTATGAGTTAAAATTCCTTTTCTCCACTCCCCTGCTTAACAAATATTTTCCTGAAGCGGATTGTTCGTTAAACGCACCGGCGGGTGAAATATGATCGGTAGTTACGCTGTCGCCTAATACCAATAAGGCGCGGGCATTTTCGATGTTTTGAAGCGGCTCAGGATTTTCGGAGATGTTGTGGAAGAAAGGAATTTCTTTGATGTAAGTCGAGCTTTCGTCCCAATCATAAAGCTTTCCTGTTGGCACTTTCAGGTTTGTCCAGATATCGTTGCCTTTAAATATCTCTCCATAGTTTTTCGCAAAATCGTCGGGTGACAATACCTGACTCAGGATTGCGTTAATCTCATCGTCGGAAGGCCAGATATCTTTCAGATAGACAGGTTCCCGGTTAGAGTCGTAGCTTATCGGCTCGTTGATCAAATCAATATCTACCCGGCCGGCAATGGCAAATGCCACTACAAGCATTGGCGACATCAAAAAATTCATTTTTACCTGCGGATGAATCCTCGCCTCAAAGTTTCTGTTTCCGGAAAGGACAGAGGTAACAACCAGGTTATTCTCATCAACGGCTTTGGCAATGTCAGGCGTTAGAGGACCGGAATTTCCGATGCACGATGTGCAGCCATAACCTACGAGGTGAAATTGCAATGCTTCAAGGTCTTTCATCAGGTCGGCCTTTTCGAGATAATCGGTCACCACCTTAGAGCCGGGAGCAAGCGAGGTTTTTACCCAGGGTTTTACATTTATGCCATGTTCCCTGGCTTTTCGGGCAACCAACCCAGCTCCGACCATCACAAAAGGATTGGAGGTGTTGGTGCAGGAAGTAATAGCAGCAATAGCAACAGCACCATCGGAAAGCATAAACTTCTCCTGCCCCCTGGTAATCCAAACCGTTTTTAAACCGTTGATATCTTTCGTTTCAACTTCGGTGGGCATCTTATTGTTATCAGCTTTGGAGACAGGCAAATCGCCGCCTTCACCATCAAAGCGTGTCAGGGATTTTTGGATTTCACGATCTTCCTGTGCGATGTATTTGCGATCGAAGGATTTGTCCAGCAACTCAATGAATTTATTTTTGAACTCCTTCAAAAGTATTTTGTCCTGTGGCCGTTTAGGCCCGGCAACAGTGGGTTCTATAGTTGAAATATCCAACTCCAGCACATCAGAGTAGGTGATTTTATCTTCGTGTTCGCGCCACAACATATTGGTTTTGCAATATGTTTCCACCAAATTAATTTGTTCATCGGAGCGATTGCTTTTGTGCATGTACTCCAGCGTTTTATCATCGATAGGGAAATAAGTAATGGTACATCCAAATTCAGGCGACATGTTGCCAATGGTAGCACGATCGGGCACAGAAAGGTTGTTTAAGCCCGATCCAAAAACTTCCACAAATTTTCCAACTACTCCTTTTTTCCGAAGTAAATCAGCTATGGTTAAAACCAGATCGGTTGCTGTAGTACCTATTGGAAGTTTGCCAGTGAGCTTCAGACCAATTACTTCGGGCATTATAAAATAAATTGGCTGGCCAAGTATGGCCGCTTCTGCTTCGATACCTCCAACACCCCAGGCGACTACTCCGATACCATTAACCATGGGTGTGTGGCTGTCAGTACCTACCAATGTGTCAGGAAAAACTTCTCCGTTTCTTTCGATAACTCCTTTCGACAGGTATTCGAGGTTCACCTGGTGGCAAATGCCCATTCCGGGAGGCACTACACTGAAGTTATCAAATGAATCCTGCGCCCATTTCAAAAACTGGTAACGCTCTTTATTGCGCTTATATTCCTCGTCGATATTTCGCATATAGGAATTCTCCGTGCCAAAATAATCAACCTGAACGGAATGATCTATTATCAGGTCGACAGGAATTAATGGATTAATAACGTCAGGGTTTTTCCCTTTCCGTGCAAATTCAGCCCGAAGTGAGGCAATATCAACCACAGCGGGAACACCTGTAAAATCCTGCATCAAAACACGGGCGGGCTTAAACGGAATATCCTTGTCAGAGGCCTGCGGCTGCCAGTTTAAAAGAGTTTCAATATGCTCTTTTGTAACTGAAAAATCATCGAAATTGCGCAAAGCATTCTCCAATAAAATCCGTATTGAAAAGGGAAGCTTTTCAATTGGATATCCTTGTTTACAAAGCTCAGAAAGGCTGTAATAAGAATATTGCTTGTTGTTTAAAGTCAAATTCTTCCTGATGTCGAATATATCCTTTTTCATAGTTCATATCTTAAAGGTTCCAAATGGACTTTAGAAATATAATTTTGTTTTGAAGGTGAACATAAGCATGTAAATCGCCTTTTAGACCTCTGAGTTGTTTTAAATCCACATCCTAAATTAAACATATTTTGTAACATAGCTGAGTATGTTCTGAAAGGAATACCTCTGCTGATTCATGCTTAATCTCTGCTACTTACGGACCACTTGATTGGTAAAACTCCAAATTCGTTCTGCCATGTCACCCCGAAAAATATCCGTATAATATTCCAGGGGTTAGAGCCTTTCTCCAATTGAACTTCCCGCTTATTACCGGGCATTTATAAATAGATTCAATTACTTATTTTCCAGTACCTTCCCTATGGATGCAATAATCATATCGTATTGTTTGATGAATTTATCTACCCCTTCGCTTTCAAGTTGTTGTGTGATTTTATCGATGTCGATTCCCAATTCAGGCAATGTATCCATTATCCATTTAGCCTGATTTATATCGATTTCGATCCTGGCTTTCGGTTTCCCGTGATCACGATAGGCATTCAAAGTATCAGGAGGAATTGTATTTATTGTATTTTCACCAATAAGTGCTTCGACATATTTAATATCGCTGTATTCCGGGTTTTTGGTACCTGTACTTGCCCATAACAGTTTTTGAGGCTGAGCACCTTTGTCTGCTAATCCTCTGAAATGTTCACTTCCGAATATTTCCTTATACATTTTATACGCAAACTGTGCACTCGAAATTGCAACGTGTCCCTTAATATAGGTTCCGAAATGAGCCTGCTCGCCATGAGAAGCCAGGTATTGCTCCTCAATTGGATCCACTGCTGATGCAATGCGGCTTATAAAGAAACTGGCTACAGAAAATACATGGCTTAAAGGTTTCCCCTTTTCGGCAAGCATCTGCAGACCGGCGATATACGCTTCGGCAACCTGCCGGTAGCGAGGCAAACCAAAAAGCAAGGTAATATTTACATTAATTCCCTCGCTTATAAGCTGTTGAATGGCAGGTAATCCTTCCTTTGTTGCCGGCACTTTAATTAAAACGTTTGGCCTGGCCAAAGCAACCCATAACCTACGGGCTTCCTCTATTGTGCCCTTGGTATTATACGCCAGGTTCGGATCTACTTCCATGCTAACATACCCATCTTTTCCATCAGTGCTTTTAAACAGAGGCAGGAACTCATCAGCAGCCATCTGTAAATCTTTGATACAGAGAGCTTCATAAATAGATTTGGGATCTTTTCCGGCTATCGCCAAAGTCCTGATATCAATATCATAATCAGTACTCTCTGAAATAGCTTTGTAAAAAATCGCAGGATTTGAAGTTATTCCACTTATTCCATCATTTTCGATCAACTTCCGGAGATAGCCACTTTTAATTAGTTTGCGGCTTATAGAATCCAGCCAAACCGACTGCCCCAATTTTTCCAGTTGAATTAAAGGATTGTTTTTCATGATGATTTTTTTTGTTTAACACTGTTATTTTATAAAAACCTGCTTTAAAAATTTGCTTCTAATTATTGATAAATCGTATAGTAATACAAACAATTTGTTATTGGATTTGTTTCATATTCAAAGCAATAAAAGTATGGAAGAGCATGTAGTTAAAATCAGCAAAATTGAGCAAGTAACCCACGATGTTAAAAGATTTCAGGTTGAAAAACCTGAAGGGTATTCATTTGTTTCAGGTCAGGCCACTGAAGTAGCAATAAATACCAGAGAATTGATTCTGGAGAAGAGGCCATTCACATTTACAAGCATAAATTCCGATCCTTACCTTGAGTTTACCATTAAAATTTATCCTTCTCATAATGGAATTACTAACGAACTCGGGAAGCTTAAAAAAGGTGATGAATTGGTAATTGGCGATGTGTGGGGTGCCATTAGTTATAAAGGCAAAGGCGTTTTTATAGCAGGAGGAGCCGGGGTTACTCCTTTTATCTCTATTTTCAGGGATCTAAAGGCAAAAAATGAAATTTCCGGAAACAAACTTCTGTTTGCCAACAAAACAAAATCAGATATTATACTTGAGCCCGAATTCAGAGCGCTTTTGGGCAAATCATTTATCAATATTTTATCGGCCGAAAAGGTCGAAGGTTACTATTCCGGTAGAATTGATGAGGCTTTCCTGAGTGCTGCTACCCACGATTTTAGTC
Source organism: Bacteroidales bacterium (assembly GCA_038322655.1). Taxonomy (GTDB): domain Bacteria; phylum Bacteroidota; class Bacteroidia; order Bacteroidales; family UBA4417; genus UBA4417. Next base: position 9,987 of record JBBQGD010000120.1, read on the forward strand.
AAAATTTCTACGTTTGTGGCCCGCCGCCGATGATGGATGCCGTACTGAAACAATTGGATAATTTGGGAGCTGCTAAAAACTCTATTACTCTGGAAATATAAATGTTTCAGTAAAGTTGATAAAAAAAATGCCGGCTTATATCTGTTATCACGAAACTTTTAATCCCATTACAAATAATCTACCGCTGAAATAATCAGTATTGGTACTTTTTGTAAAGCTTGTCAATCTTCGTTGCCAGATCGAAATCCAGTTGAGTTATTCCGTCAGCTGAATGTGTATTTAAAGCTATTGTTACCCGGTTATACACATTATTCCAAACCGGATGGTGATCCATTTTTTCCGCTTCCAGTGCTACTGAAGTCATAAAAGAGAATGCGCCAACG
>JBBQGD010000121.1:0-10339 GCA_038322655.1 Bacteroidales bacterium
AGGCAAAAAAACGATAATTTTAAACTTTAAAAGAACTGGCGGAGAAAGGGGGATTCGAACCCCCGGTACCCTAATCGAGTACGACAGTTTAGCAAACTGTTGGTTTCAGCCACTCACCCATCTCTCCAATGGTTTATGAAAAAACGTTTAAGTTCCTTCAAAAATGGAGTGCAAAAGTACACATAATAATGACAAGAGCAAATTTATTTTTAATTCCCGGATTAATTTTTTCCTTTTAATTCATGAACCTGCATAGTTGCCACTGGCACAGTCATTAAATAATATTTGGTCAATTATAATATTTTTTCATTGCTCATAATTTTCTTTTTATTCTGATATTTTTTTCGAAATTTACTCCTTCAAAGATTAGTGCATTTATTTTGACAAATTAATGTGTAACTAAAACATAATTAGATAAATATACTGTTATGGGGAAAACATTTGTTGAAAAAATTCTTGGTGCAGAAGCCGGTGCAATAGTATTTCGCAGGCCCGATATTATTTTAACCCATGATAATACTGCCAGTATTGCCAATACTTTTAAAAAAATGGGTGGTGAAAAGGTGAAAGATGCCGATCAACTTCTGATTGTTCTTGATCATAATGCCCCGCCTACAAGTGCTGAATTGGCTAATGATTACCAGAAAATCCGTGATATTGTTAAAGAACAGGGCATACAGAAATTTCATGATGTTGGAAAAGGTATATGTCACCAGATTATGGCTGAGTATGCCAAACCTAATATGATTATTGTTGGAAGCGACAGCCATACATGTACAGCAGGGGCTTTCAATGCTTTTGCCGCCGGGATCGACCGAACGGAAACCGCTGGCTTATGGCGGCAAGGAGAAACATGGTTCCGTGTTCCGGAATCAATTAAAATTACCCTGAACGGAAAGTTGCCTTTTGGAGTATACGGCAAGGACCTATCGATATGGATTATAGGTATGATTGGCTCGAGCGGTGCCGATTATATGTCAATTGAATATCATGGTGAAGGAGTAAAGTCCTTATCGATTTCCGACAGGATGACAATTGCCAACCTGGCTTCGGAAATGGGTGCCAAGAATGCAGTTTTTCCAGCGGACGAAGTCCTGGTGAAATATTTTGGCAAAAAGTATGAGGGTACCTGGGCTGATAAAGACGCGGTTTATTTCAAGGAAATTGTGATCAACCTTGACGAATTATTCCCGGTAGTTTCGGCTCCTCACAATGTTGACAATGTTAAAGCCCTTGCCGAAGTGAAAGGGACCAAGATACAACAAGCTATGATAGGTACCTGTACCAATGGCCGTATCGACGATTTACGGGAAGCTGCCCTTATTCTGAAAGGCAAAAAGGTTCCTGATGGATTTCAGTTACTTATCATTCCTGCCTCGCAGCAAATCTATCTGCAGGCCATGGACGAAGGGTTGATACGGATTTTTATGGAAGCCAACGCCAGTGTTCTTGCTCCGTCGTGTGGACCATGCCTGGGAACAGGACAAGGAATTCCAGCCGATAATATGACGATAATATCAACGGCTAATCGAAATTTCAAGGGAAGGATGGGAAATAAAACCTCGTTTATATACCTTGCATCTCCGGCGGTAGTGGCTTATTCAGCTCTTAAAGGTGAAATTGCTGATGTACGAGGAATTGATACAAACGATAAATATCCGTTCACAATAGCACAAAGCAAAACTGTTGATATCAGTGCTGATGACGATCGCTATTCGAACGGAACCTGGAATTATGCTGACGTTGATAATCTGAATACTGACCAGATGTTTGCCGGAAATCTGACTTACAATGTTAAAAGCTCGGAAGCTGATAAAATTATGCCACATCTTTTCAAAGGATTCGACGACAGTTTTTCCGAAAGGGTTAAGAAAGGCGATATACTTGTAGCCGGGGCGAATTTTGGTTGTGGAAGTTCGCGGGAGCATCCTTCGGTGGGTCTGGCATTTGCAGGTGTCAAAGCGGTTATTTGTAAGAGTGTCAACCGCATCTTCTATCGATCATCTGTAAACCAGGGATTACCTATTATTCTGCTTCCTGAGGCTGTTGACGCGTATAAACAAGGTGACCAGGTATCAATCGATTTTGAAGCAGGAAGAGTTACAATTGAAGGAAAAGATTTTAACTTTTCACCACTTCCGGATAAACTGGTTGGTATTTTTAAAGCCAAAGGACTAGTAAATTACGTGAAGGCTAACTCCTGAAAGAACATATAATGTTTTTCATGGGAATTGTCATTTCTGATATTTATTTTTTATTCTTTGACATATAGATTGGTTTTTTTTATTTAATTTCACAAGTTTGGAAATTTAAGTAGATGAGGACATTAAAACCAGGGTATATTGTTCAGATGGCAGTGGTTGTCGCTATTATTCTTTTAGCCGGCAGATACGAGTTGCCCAAATATGCCAGTCGTTTAACAGTACTTGCAGTTCTTGCTGTTATAGATATGCGCTACTGGTTCTCAGTACGGAAACATTTTACGCGTCGTTTTAAACAGTTTCTGACGATAGTGTACTGGGTACCATTGTATATGTTGCTCTTATTTTTCATAAGCGGTTTACTATCACCTTTTTTTGCATGGACCTCATTTATAAGGATATACTTCCCTGGTATTTTGCTGGTCTTACTGATTGGCAAAGGTATATTTCTCACTTTAATAGTATTTGGTGATATTTTCATTTTTCCTTTAAATGTAATAAGGCATGTAAATCCTGATAATATTGAAAAATTGGGCAGATGGTACAGGCCCCGCATGTTCCTACTGGCAGCAGCAGGAACCGCTGTCATTGTAATGTCTGTCTTCATCTCTGGAATGTTTTTCTGGGTTCGGGATTTTAAGCTCACGACAGTGGAATTACCTGTAAGTAATCTGCCGAAAGAGTTTGATGGATATAGAGTTATTCAGATAAGCGATTTTCACCTTGGAGGTTTTCTTAATGATAAACCGATCATTAATATTGAAAAAATTGTAAATGAACAGCACCCTGATGTAATATTGTTTACAGGCGATATGGTTACTTTTACTTCAGGTGAGGTTTTCCGTTTTGAAGAAGAAATGAAAAAGTTTTCAGCTAAAGATGGAATATTTTCTATATTGGGCAATCATGATTATGGAGACTATGTCCAGTGGGATACGCAGGAAGATAAAGATTTAAATGAGAAAGAACTGTTTGACTTTTATGATCGTATCGGCTGGCACTTACTTCGCAACCAAAATGAAATTATTCACCGCGATTCAGCTTCAATAGTCATTGTTGGTGTTGAAAACTGGAGCATGACAAAACGGTTTGGGGAAAAAGGTGATCTTAAAAAGGCGCTGGTTGGTACTACAGCATCGCAATTCAAAATTCTGATGACACATGACCCATCACATTGGGATGGCGAAGTAAACACACAGTATCCACAAATAGATCTCACTTTGTCCGGTCATACACATGCTTTTCAGTTAGCTATTGAAAGTGGTTCGATAAAATGGAGTCCTGCTTCCATGCTCTTTAAAGAATGGGGAGGATTATACCAAAAAGTTCATCAAAACGGAAGGAAACAATTCCTTTATGTTAACCGAGGTGCAGGTACCCTGGGATATCCTGGTCGAATATTTACAAGGCCCGAGGTTACACTTATCATTTTGCGCAAAGCCGGTTGATAAAACCTTTAATTAGTTTCGGGTCTTTTTTATTTCCCCAAAAATACTTTTCTTGCAATAATATCTTTTGGATTTATATCCACATCTCCACTATTCCTCAAGCCTGAACCAGCTATCAATCAACTCATCCTTCTGATGGCCTTCATTATCATACTTAAACTCGTTGGTGTGTTTATTATACAAATAATCTTTTCCCCATTCCTGGTGATGAACAGATATCTGTTTTATGGCATCTATAATAAAATTAAGTTCTTCATTAGTCATAGTAGGGTGGAGGGAAAGCCTTATCCATCCTGGTTTCTGCGAAAGATCCCCATGAGTTATCAACTCGGTTATTTCCCTGGATTTTTCGTGGCTCACATCCAATAAAAAATGTCCGTAAGTTCCTGCACAAGCACACCCCCCACGCATTTGAATACCATAACGGTCGCTGAGTAATTTTACAACCATGTTGAAGTGCATACCGGCGATATAAAATGAGATAATCCCCAAACGGTTTTTTTGGTTAACAGCAAGAATGTGAACTCCCGGAATGCAACATAATTCTTTGAAAGCCAGTGTTACAAGTTCTTCCTCTCTTTGCCTGATAAGTGAAGTAGACATTTCATTTTTCAGGTTTATACATAATGCCGTTTTCATGGCCTGCAGGAATCCGGGTGTACCGCCATCCTCACGAACTTCGATATTATCAATAAACTTATATTCACCCCAAGGGTTGGTCCAGTCAACCGTTCCGCCGCCAGGTGCATCGGGAACACTACAATGATAAAGCGCAGAGTCAAAAACAAGTACACCTGAAGTTCCGGGTCCTCCAAGGAATTTATGAGGAGAAAAGAATACTGCATCCAGTTTTTCCATCGGATCGGCAGGATGCATATTTATATCCACATAGGGTGCTGAGGCTGCATAATCAGCAAAGCAATAGCCACCGGCTTCGTGCATAACACGTGCCAGCTCATAAATTGGCGTTTCAATCCCGGTAACGTTGGAACATGCAGTAAATGATCCTATTTTCAATGGCCTGTCTTCGAACTTTTTGAGCATCTGCCTCAGGTTCTCAGGATCAACAAGCAAATCTTTATCAGGAGGGATTACTTCAACATCAGCAATGGTATGATACCACGATGTATGGTTGGAATGATGCTCCATGTGTGTGATAAAAACTACCGGCTTTGGTCCGGTAAAAATAAATTCACCGGAAATATTTTTTTGAGGAACCTTCAGATTGAGCATTCGCTGGAATTTAACCAGCACACTTGTCATCCCGAAACCTGATGTAATAAGCACGTCGTTGGGTCCGGCATTCACATGTTCTTTAATAATATGCTGAGCCTTATGGTATGCCATAGTTATAAGCTGACCGCTCTCGCAGGTTTCGGTATGTGTATTGGCAACCCATGGCCCAATTACTTTCGAAATCCTTTCTTCAATGGGTCGGTAGAGCCTGCCGCTGGCAACCCAGTCAGCATAAATCATTTTCTGTGTTCCAAAATGTGTTGTGTATTCCAAGTCATTTCCGACTATCTCATTACGGAATTTGTTGAAGTGCTCTGTTAGATTTTGCATGTGATAATTTCAGTTTTGAATGGCACAAATATCTGAAAATAATAATAAACTCTCACAATTGTTTTGAGGGCATTTTCAGGGATCAGTAAAGTGAGCGATTTCACTATGACACTATTTCACGAAAACAATACTTCAAGAAACCCGAACCCACAACTTTTGGATTATACGATTTTTAAACTTTCAATTTGGGGCACCTTATTTTACTCGCCGGCAATCTGAACTCTTGTTATTTCTATTTCACCTGTTTCAACTGATATGCTTATCCAGTTATTATCCTCACGGAACCATTTATCCTGAACGCTTATCCCGATGAGAAAATCGCTGAGAGTAAATTTATCAAGATTGCGAAGCACAATACCACCGTTTTTACTGTTATCTTTACCATAACTCAAGTAAACTTTTGGTATGGTATTACTGGTTGAACGAGCTTTGAGAATTACATAATTGTTTTTACGCAGACTTGGATCAATGGCTGAAAAAGTGAATATCTTTTCATTGCCCTTACTAATTGTAATTGCCTGAGAATTCAGATTCAGAATAGCATGATCAGACATATATTTCCTGATTTTACCGATCTGCAGTTCAGGATATGCATCACCCTGATTAATTTTAGAAGCCGCTTCATATGCTTCAATGGCCTGGTCGAAGACTTTTGAGTTGTATAGATTGTCTGCAATTTCGAGTGCCTTGTTATATTCAGTTGAACGTGCCAATTTTGATTCCTCAACAATTTTATTGATTTCAGCAATGCGCTGAGTGGGATACGCTTCAACTGGTTTTATTGCCGAAGCTTTGCTGAAAGCTGAAACAGCACCGGAATAATCTTTTACTGCAAACAACTTGTCACCTTCGGTTATGGCTAAATTATAATCGTCATCCATCTTCCTCGAATCAGCAATGATTTTGTTGGTTTTAATAATCTGATCCTGAGGATATTTTTCGTTCTTTTTTATTTGGGCTGCTTCGGTATAGGCCTTCAACGAAGAACTGTATTCCTTATTTGTAAACAACCTGTCAGCCTTGTTTATGGCATTGGTGTAATTCTCATTATCCTTTTGCTGTGTAGCTATTTGAGATTTAATTTCGGTTATCTGTTCCGCCGGATATATTTCCGATGGTTTGATTTTCGCTGCATCCTGGAATGATGATAATGCAAGGCTATAATTTCCCGTTGCCAAAGCTTTTTCTCCCGTCCGTATTGCCTGGGCATAATTATCGGAATCTGATTTCTGTTTTGCAAGTAAAGCATTGATCTCGGCTGTTTTATCAGTAGGGTAAGCTGCATCCGGTTTAATAGAAAGAGCTTGCTTAAAGGCACTTAATGCTTCAGTATACTTTGATGCAGATAAAAACTGATTGCCACTGGCAATGGCAACGGCATAGCTTTCTTCTTTGCTTTTTAACAAAGCTAATTTTCCTTGGGCTTCTGTTATTTTTTGTTGTGGATAGGCTTCGGCAGGTTTAATTTCTTGTGCTATTTTGTATATTGAAATAGCATCTTCAAATCTATTCTCGTTTAATTGTATGTCAGCTTCAGCTATGGCTTTTTTGTAGTTTTTATCTGATTTTAATGCACTTTCGGCACCTGCCAATGTGACATCAAATTTCGCCTGTTCTGATAATTTCTGTGGTTCTCCGGTTTTATCTGCTTTAGTCACTTCTTTCGGCTGCGTAGATCCGGTGGTCATTTCGGATTGCAACGGTTTTTCAGCGGCAGCAATAGTTATTGCCGATTTTGGTATTTGTTGTTTATAAGCAGTTTGTTGGGTTTTTGTGTCAGTGATTTTTTTAGTTACAAATTTCACATTGGGATGTATTTTTTGGGCAGCTTCATAAAACAATACCGCATGGTCATAATCACCCGAAGCAAGCGCTTTATCGCCATTAGCAATAGCAAGATTAAAATTACCCATATCATCCGGATCAGTATAAACGGAACTTAACTGGTTCAGTCTGTCTTTAGGTAATTGTGCAGAAGTGTCAACTAACGAAGCTTTCTCATATTCGGATTTTGCCTGCTGATAGTCTTCTTTTTTATATAAACTTTCAGCTTTTTCAATCGTGTTTTCAAATATCCGGCTCTTAGTTTCGGGTGAAGCATTAAGTATCGAATTTATTTCATTAATCTTTTCGGGAGCATAATAATAATCTGGTTTTGTCTTATACGCTTTTTCATAAAAAAGTAGTGCTGATGCATAATCTTTGCCATCATTTGCATAGTCAGCTTGTGCTAACAGTGATTTATAGCTGGCACTGGTGCTCACTTTTTGGGGCGAAGATTGAGTATCCGGATCGGCACCAGACTCAAGTATTTTTTTGATTTCGTCGATTTTATCTGTAGGATAATTATACTCAGGCCTGGCTTGATTTGCTTTTTCGTAAAGTTCCAGTGCTTTTTTGTAATCCGCTGCTGTAAACGCCCTGTCAGCCTGTTTTATATATGTTTTATATGTTTCTGCAGCATTTTTTTTCTGCGCTGAACAAAGATTGCTATAGGATAGTAAAAAGATGATTCCAATAAAAATAAACAGGTAGTTCATTGTAAACCGTTTCCGTAAAATTTGATTCTTCATGGAGTAAGTAGGTTTGATGAATTTATTAAATAAATTATACTGACTATTTCCTGTAAATGGTAATTCAATAATCAGTTACTTTTGATAAATATTTTTTTCTGATGCATTTTACAGCTTATCTATCATAATATCCGTCCGTCGACCATCATCAGTTTCCTGTCGCTCATATCGGCCAGTTCCTGATTGTGTGTAACAATTACAAATGTTTGATTAAACTCTTTTCGAAGTGTAAAAAACAATGCATGAAGCTCTTTGGCATTGGCAGAATCGAGGTTGCCCGAAGGCTCATCAGCCAGAATTACTGATGGGTGGTTCATAAGTGCACGAGCCACCGCTACACGTTGCTGCTCGCCGCCCGAAAGTGCAGATGGTTTATGTTCAGCCCGATCAGAAAGGTGCAGAAAATCAAGCAATTCCTTAGCTCTGCTTATGGCTTCCTTTTGTGAAACTCCTGCAATGAACGCAGGAATGCAGAGATTTTCGAGTGCTGTAAATTCAGGTAACAGATGATGAAACTGGAATACAAACCCTATATTCATATTACGAAACGAAGCAAGTCGTTTTTCACTTAAGGTTGAAACATCCTGCTTATCGAATGCTATAGTTCCTGATGTAGGAGTATCAAGAGTGCCTATAATTTGAAGCAAAGTGGTTTTTCCGGCTCCTGATGCACCAACAACCGATACAATTTCTCCTTTGTTTATTTCCAGATCAATACCCTTGAGTACTTCCAGTGATCCATATGATTTGTGAATATTTTTTCCGGATATCATAAAATGATTTCTGATTAAAGATATACAAGATGATCTAAATGAGATTGTTAGAATGTCAGTATTCAGTTATTCGGATTTGTTGGTTATAACGAAATTCCGACTTTCAATATGACAAATATAAGAGTTTTATGTTACAACATCTCATACCCGCTTGAACACCATCATGATGTTCAATCAAACTTTACATATTTGGCATGTGAAAACTATTCGTCACCTGCTGCAATCTGGACTTTAGTGATCTCAATATCACCGGTTTCTACTGATAAACTGATCCAGTTGTTGTCCTCACGATACCATTTGTCCTGTACACTTATCCGGATAAGGTAATCGCTTATCGTTGAACTATCAAGGCTTCTGAGTACAATACCTCCGTTTTTTGTGTTATCCTTACCGTAATTGAGGTAAACTTTAGGTGCGGTTGTGCCGGTTGATCTTGCTTTTAAAAGGATATAATTGTTTTTTCGCAGACGGGGTTCAATAGCAGAAAAAGTGAATTTCTTTTCGCTCCCGTGTTTAATAACCAGTGCTTGTGAAAATAAATCCTGGATGGCATGATCCGACATATATTTTCTTATTTTGCTGATTTGCAACGAAGGATAGGAATCATCCGGATTGATTTTAGCAGCAGCTTCATAAGCATCTATGGCCTGGTCGAATACTTTAGTGTTGTAAAGTTTATCAGCTTCGCCAAGTGCTTTGTTATATTCAGCCCTGCGTGCCAATGCTATTTCCTCAACAATTTTATTAATTTCAGAAATGCGTTGTTTGGGATAAGTTTCATCCGGTTTTATACCTGATGCTTTTGTGAACGCAGAAACAGCGCCTTTATAGTCTTTTGTTCCGAAAAACCTGTCGCCATCAGCAACAAAGGAAGTATACATTTTCTCCAATTCTTCTTTCTGTGCAAGAAGCGCTGAATTTATCTCTGCTATTTTTGTTTTGGGATATGCCTCATTTGGTTTTATTTCCAATGCATTCTGGTATGCATTTAAGGCATCCATCAGGTTTTTTGAAGCCAGTTTGCTATCTCCCAATTCGATTGCCTTTGAATAATTTTCGTCAATAGCTTTTGCTTCGGCTGTGATAGCGGTTATACGTTCCTGGGGAAATTTTTCACCAGGTTTGATAGTGAGAGCCTCCTGGTATGAATTGATGGCGCCGGGAAGGTTTTTTGCACTGTATAATTCAGCAGCCTTAGTCAGGGCTTTTGAATAATTCTCATCTTTTAGTTTAATGGCAGCTAGTATAGCATTTATTTCTGCAATTTTATCAACCGGAAGCTTTTCTTCAGGTTTAAGTGTACCTGCTTTGGTAAACAGGCTGATTGCGTCATCATATTTAGCAGCAGTAAGTTGAGCTTCGGCATCACGTATAAGTTTCTGGTAATCCTCATCCAGTTTTTTTTGTTCAGCAATTAAGTTGTTAATTCGGATGATCTGTTCCTGTGGATATTTTTCTGATGGTTTGATGGTAGTTGCACGCTGGTAAGGCTCCAAGGCATCAAGGTACTTCTTACCGGTAAAAAACTTATCTGCCAGGGCCAAAGCTTCCTGGTACTGTTCATTTACAGCTTTTTGTTTATCCAGAATAGCTTGAATATCAGCTATCTTTTGTTTTGGATATGCCTCAGTTGGTCCAGCCGTATTTGCTTTTGTAAAAGCAATAAGTGCATTTTGGTAATCTCCGGCAGCCAGTTTAGTATCTCCGTCAGCAATGGCTTTGTTATATGTTTCCTCCTGCAGTTTCAGATCGGCAATCAGCTTTTCACATTCAGCAAT
>JBBQGD010000122.1:0-10278 GCA_038322655.1 Bacteroidales bacterium
TTGATGCAACAGGGAAAACAGCCACCAAAAGAAATATAAAAATTGGAAGTAAAAACCCTTTGTATTATGAAGTTTTGGAAGGACTTAATCCCGGCGAAAAAGTAATTGTTTCGGGATACGAGATGTTTGGAGATAATGATATGCTGGTGTTGAAATAAGTGGTAAGGGGTAAGGGGTAAGGGGTAAGTAGTAATAAGGACTCAGGTGTTGAATGGGTTGAAAACTAATAAAATGTCATTTGCAATTCGTCAATCATAACTCATAACTCATAATTCATAACTCATAACTTATGATAAGAACAGATCAATTAACAAAAATATTTCGTACCGAAGAGGTAGAAACTAGTGCTTTAAACAAGGTTGACATTTCGATTAAACCTGGCGATTTTGTGGCCATCATGGGGCCATCGGGATGTGGTAAATCAACATTGTTGAACATCTTGGGACTGTTAGACAATCCTTCAGGTGGAAACTACTATTTTGATGGGAAAGAAGTAGGTCAGCTTCGCGAAAGCCAACGCACACAATTACGTAAAGGGAACATAGGTTTTGTGTTTCAAAGCTTTAACCTGATTGATGAACTTACTGTTTTTGAAAATGTGGAGTTGCCACTTATCTATCTGAAAATGAGTAGCAAGCAACGCAAGGAAAAGGTAGAAGCTGTGCTCGATCGCATGCAGATAGGCCACCGCAAGAAACACTTTCCTCAACAGCTTTCGGGTGGACAGCAGCAGCGTGTTGCTATTGCGCGTGCAGTAGTTGCTAACCCAAAGCTCATACTTGCCGATGAGCCAACTGGTAATCTTGATTCGAAAAATGGACTTGAAGTGATGAATTTACTTACCAGTCTAAATCAAGAAGGTACTACCATTGTGATGGTAACCCACTCCATGCATGATGCTGGATTTGCTCATCGTACTATCAATCTTTTTGATGGTCAGGTTGTTACCGAACAAATGAATGCTTCATCAACGGTATTCGCGCTTTAGCAAGATTTTTTTAAATCCAAATGATATTCAGTAAATAAAATATACTGGATTGTCAATGCTTGTTGAAAAATGATATGAATATTATTTATCTCAAACTCATTGTACGCAATTTGATCAAGCGAAAAAGTTTCAGCTTAATCAATATCTTCGGGTTAGCATTGGCTTTAGCCGTTTGTCTAATAGCGATGCTTTTTGTATTTACCGAATGGAGTTTTGATAAGCATATTCCCGATGTAACTCATAAGTATCGTATCACTTTATGTAAGTCAAATGAGCAGCAGGCCAACCTTCCCTATAACCTGAAAGAAATTCTTGAACCTCAACTTCCAAAGGGCTCGGAGCTTGCGGTGGTTTCAACCACCGGTGGCATTTTTGCAGATGAAGTATCGCTTTTTTATAACCAAAATTTTTATAGGATAAATAAAATAGTCACAGCTGATAACCACTTTTTCCCCATGCTAGGGATAAAGCTTTTACAGGGAACTGTGGATTATGGAAAGCATTCGGCCCATCAAATGCTGCTGTCTCAAAAGACTGCTCATACTATCTTTGGAAATCAAAATGCTATTGGACAATTAGTTCAGATGGCGAAAGCAGATTACACTATAGTTGGTGTTTTTAATGATTTGCCGGAAAATACACATATTTCGCTTCAACTAATACTGCTGCGGCCTGCTGACTGGAAATTCACTTTTGACGAAGCCAATAGCTGGGGTTATGAAATGTTCGATTACTATCTTAAATTACCCCAAAGTGTGAATGTTGCTGATGTAGAAGCCAATATTCAGAGAATTTATCTGGCGTCACATCCCAATTATATAAATGCGAATGCTGCAGAGAAAGCTAAAGTTAAAATCAAATTGCAGCCTATTACTGATATTCACCTTCACTCCTCTGATTTGATATTTGATAACAATAAAAACAAAGGAAGCGCTGATTTTGTGTTTGTATTTATTATTATCGCACTGCTTATTTTATTGATGGCAGCTTTTAACTACATCAATTTATCAACAGCTTATTTTCAGACCAAAAATGCCTTTTCGGCAAACCTTAAAGTTTTTGGCGCTACTTCAACCCAGCTTTATCAATATATTTATATTCAAACTTCAGGAATAGTAATAATGGGGTTTATCGTGGCTATCAGTTTTGTGAAATTGCTGTTGCCATTGTTTAACGAAGTGTTTTCGCGCCAAATTGATTTCCAGCTCTTCCTAAATCCAATGATAGCAGGTTTTAGCATTTTAATTCTTTTTTTGTTCATATTATTAGCAGGCTTATACCCGGCTATTCGGTTTACCCGATTAACTCCTGCTGATGCATTTAAAAAGAATTCACTTACAGGGTTATCAACTTTTGGTTTGTACGTACGCAAATCATTGGTAGTTGCACAATTTGCCGTTTCTATCACTTTAATCATTGTTATCATCGCAATGAACCGACAAATTAAAATGATGAGCACGCAGAAACTTGGATTTGATACTGATCAACTTATGGAGATCAACACCTCTGTAAGTAAACAAGAATTCAGTTTGTTGAAAAGCCGCCTTGAGAGTGTTTCTAGTGTAGCTGATGTATCTATTACCAATATTTCACCCGGAAGCTATATTGAAGATGGATTTAAGCTATCCTTATCAAGTAATCCTACAAGTAAAAACATTGACGGAGCAACAAATATACGGGTTGAAAGCAACTATTTTGATGTTATGGGAATAAAGCAATTGCAAGGTGATCGTATAAAAAATAGAGCGGAAGGGGACACTGGAGTGATTTTAAGCAAAGCGGCTGTTAATCTGTTGGGCTTAAATAATGCTATTGGAGAAAAAGTTTTTTATTCGGCAAATATGAAAACGTATGCTGTTATAGCTGTAGTTGAGGATGTACAATATAGAAACCTTCATATTAGCCCACGACCAATTATTTACACTTTGAATATGAAATACGGAGGAAATCCGGTAATTAGGTTAATAAAAGGTGATCATTCAAAAACCCTTACTGATGTGAGGTATGTTTGGAAATTGTTATTCCCTGACCGCCCCTTTGAGTTTAGTTTTTTTGATGAAAAAATGGAGAATAATTATCGGAAAGAAATTAATTCATTTCAACTACTTAGCTTGCTGATGCTTATATCTATAATTATTGCAGTCATGGGTATTCTGGGACTAATTACCGAAATGGCTGTTCAACGAACTAAAGAAATTGGTATTCGAAAAGTGAACGGTGCAAGAACTTCAGAAGTAATGGCTATGCTTAACAAAGACTTTGTTATATGGGTTGTTATCGCTTTTGTAATAGCCACGCCCATTGGCTACTATGCCATGCACAAATGGCTGCAAAACTTCGCCTACAAAACCGAACTCAGCTGGTGGATTTTTGCGCTGGCTGGATTAATGGCTTTAGGAATAGCACTATTAACAGTGAGCTGGCAAAGTTGGAAAGCGGCGAATAGTAATCCGGTGGAGGCGTTGAGGAATGAATAACGTGAAACTTTATTTTTACACTTCAAATAAAAAAGAAATTAAACAACTTTTAATGATTGCTTTTATAAAATCATAAAAATCTAACAAGAAAAACTGAACCAATACACTAAATCGATAGTAATTAAATAGGCGAAAAATTCAATTCATATGATATTTAAAGAAAGATTATTCCTTATAATTATGATGACAGCAAGCATTTTTTTTACAGCTTGCAATAGACATCGCCTGGGTGTTAGCGAAAAGGAATTGGCTAAGGAATTGGTAAAGGAAGGTATAAAAAATGATAAATCGAGTAAAACAAACAGCACATTCTCAAATGGGAAACCAGGAGTAAAATATGAGGAAGTACGTGGGATTGACCCCAATAGTCCACCAATTGTTATTGATCTTATTCATAATCGTGAAAAGGCTGGGAAAGTTAAACTTTCGAGCTTGTTTAGCCGGATTGAAACTATTCAGCTTGAACCAGACTATGATACTTTGAATGTTGAGTCTAATAGTACGGGGAAAGGATCCAATAGCGGGAAAGGCAACACCTATGTAAATTCTCGTGACAAATTGAATGAAGTAGAAAAAGAGTATTTGATTGGGGAAGACCATATCTATTCCAGCTCACTATTGAATGGGATAAAACAATATACCCGAGATGGACGATTCAGTCGTAATATCTGCAATAACAATACCCCTTTCCAGATTATTGGTAATAAAATGTTAGCGTATAATTCCGAAGATTTTAATAATCAATTCAGTGGTGCAAGGCATGTTTATATGTCGAATGATAAACTTATGTATCAACACGAGGATCGGCCTGAAAACAAGTATTCACTCATGGAAATTGACGATAAAGAACCTGCTCCGATTATGATGCGGAATCAAATAAATAATGAACAAAAGAAATCCTTTAAAGCCGAAGGCATAAAAAGAGTAGACTTTGGTGCTGCCCCAAAACAACCGTTTAGTTCTCTGGTTAATTTTCTCCTGAATGGAAATGTAATTTCATCATTTTATGAGCATAAATCGCCCGGGAAAGTTAAACATCTTATGCAATTGCTTTCGGCAACAGGTGATACTTTGTGCATTTTCAAAGATTTTGACCAACCTCTGAATTCAACTAAAACAACGTACCGCTCGTTTGATAATACAAAAGGCTACATGTTAGGCGGCAATCTCTATATCCGTCCGGCATACAACGACACTATTTTCAAACTGGTTCCGCCCAATAAGTTATTCGCTAAGTATATTTTAAATTTTGGAGAGAAAGGAATAGCAAACTCAACCGAGGCGTTAAACCCCGATAAGGATTTAAGTGATAAACTGTTGATTCAATCTGTGTTGGAATCTGATAAATACATCTTTATCTCCTATACTGGGGATTACTTATGTTTAAATACAATCAAAAAAAGGACATTAAAATATAACCGGGTCATATATAATAAGATTACTGGCAAAATAATCACAGTGTACCTTAACGAAGAATCACCCGAGAAGGATGTATCAAAAGCGCCAGAGAAAAATATTGAAAATGATCTCAACCATTTACCGTTTTTCTGGCCCAAAGGCGTAACAAGCGATGGGAAACCATTTGCTGTGTTAAATAGCTACGATTTAACAAATTACTTAAAAGCGAATGGTAAGCTTTTACCTGATATGAAAATGAAAGATAGAGCAGTTGTAATCATGATTTATTATTAATAATTACCGTCAATATAATCTGCTCTGACATTAATACTTTGGACAAATGAATAATCCTTTTCAAGCAAGTATCAGAAACATCAAAAATAAGCCGGTATACGCCATTTTTACGTTTATTGGTTTCACCATTGGGATCATGGTGACCATATTATTGTACATATGGGTAAGCAACGAATTGAG
Organism: Bacteroidales bacterium; assembly: GCA_038322655.1. GTDB lineage: Bacteria > Bacteroidota > Bacteroidia > Bacteroidales > UBA4417 > UBA4417. The sequence continues at coordinate 5,338 of JBBQGD010000122.1, forward strand.
CTACGACAAATTTCATCCTGATTACAACCGGATTTACAGGGTACTTACGCTGTCAAGACAAAATGATGTAATCGAAAAATCGGCAAAAGGCTATGAGGCAGTGGCCCAAACACTTAAGTCGGATTATCCGCAAATTGAGGCTGCAGCTTACATTTCATATAGTTCAGAGGATGTGCCACTAAAAAGAGAGGATAATACGCGTTTTATCGAAGCAAGGGAATCGGGAATAAGTATCGATTTTTTTAAAATATTTCAGGGATTTAAATTTGTCGAAGGAAGTCCCGAAAATATATTTGACAATCCAAACAACATTGTAATTTCCCAGAAAATAGCTGAAAAATTTTTTGGTGAAGCTCCGGCTTTAGGCAAAACCTTAATAAACGATAAATATGGGAAAATAGTTTACACAATTGCTGCTGTGGTTGATATTCCAATACAAAGTCATCTTGATTTTGATTTTGCTAAACCGAGTATTCAAAATATGTACTGGGGTGATGCATGGTGGACACGCGTGTACGTTAAACTTTCGGAACATGCGGATGTCAGCGATGAATTTAATCAAAAGTTGTCTAATCACATAAGCAATTACTCTCCAATCAAAGATAAATTGCTTTTTCAGCCGTTGTCGGATATTCATTTATGTTCTGATTATAGCGATCCCTTAACCAAAAATTTGAGCAACTATAAATATGTCTGGATATTTTCGATTATGGCATTTCTTATCCTTTTTATGGCTTCTTTCAATTTTTCGATGTTCTCGATAGCCAGGGCATCTGAAAGAGCCAAAGAAATCGGCATTAAGAAGGTTAATGGAGCAACCCGAAACCAGATAATTACTCAATTTATGGGGGAAACGCTGTTTCAAATAGTATGTGCAATGATCATTGCCATCCTCCTTTTAATTATTTCCATTCCTCTTATTAATAATTATTTAGGTATATCCATAACGATTCCTTTCTCCTTTAAATCAATAATGACCTTGTTGATATTTACTTCAGTCGTAACCATTCTTTCCGGATTCTTTCCGGCATGGTTCCTTTCGTCGCTGAACCCCGTTAGTATATTTAAAGGAAATAACAATAGGAGAATAAAAACAGCTTTTATTCAATCATTAGTTATCGTTCAATTCAGTATTGCAATATTCTTTATAGTTGTTACATTCTTGTTAATCAAACAATTAAACTTTATTCAACATAAAGATTTGGGGTTGGCACGCAATGATATTGTAGTTATCCCAACAGGCCTTTGGTATGATAATAAACCATTCAAAGAGGAATTACTACGAAATCCCAATATTAAAGCCGTTTCGGCAAGCGTCTATGCGCCGGTTGATTATTTTTATAAAACATCATTGCCTATGGCTTCATTAGGGAAAACCGACAGCCTTGAAATCTCACTAATAATGGCTGACCAGGATTTTGCCGACACCTATCAGCTTAAGCTTATAAAAGGACAATTTCTTCAAATGGATACAGAAGCATATTGGAAAGAAAAAGATAAAAAACGACAGGCAGAAGAAAGAGATAAATATATGGTTTCTATTCCTGTAGTGATTAATGAAACAGCCGAAAAACGTATCGGTATTCCTAATGTGGTTGGCAAGCGCATTGGTGACAATATAATCGTGGGAGTGGTAAAAGATTTTCATTATCGTCCGTTGCATTTCCCAATCGAACCTGTTATGATTACAAATGATCCTGAAAATATAATGACAATGAGCGTAAGAATTGCCCCAAAGAACAGAAGCGAAACACTTAAATATATTAAAACAGTTTATCAAAAGCATCGCGATAACAGAGAAATGTCTTACCGTTTTTTCGACGAAATGATTTCTGAAAAATATCAAGATGAGAATCGTCTAAAGAAAATAAGTATCTCGTTGGCTGTATTATCATTAATTATTTCAGTCTTGGGGATTTTAGGTATGGCTATTTATTCCATCAATCGACGAGTAAAGGAAATTGGTATCCGTAAAGTTAACGGTGCAAGAACTTCAGAAGTAATGGCTATGCTTAACAAAGACTTTGTTATATGGGTAGCTATTGCTTTTGTAATTGCCACGCCTATAGCATATTACACTATGAATAAATGGCTGCAAAACTTCGCCTATAAAACCGAACTAAGCTGGTGGATTTTTGCCTTAGCTGGATTAATGGCGTTGGGAATAGCACTATTAACCGTGAGCTGGCAAAGTTGGAGGGCAGCAACAAGAAATCCGGTGGAAGCGTTGCGGAATGAGTAATAGGAATATTCAAGAGGATAACTTTTGAAAATTTTGATCGCAGTTTCCCCTTTCAAAATCCCCATTAGTTGAGAAACCGATATCTTTGGCGGAATACTTACGATCAAGTGAATGTGATCAATTTGAATATTCATCTCTATCAGTTCACATGATTTCCATTCCAACAACATCTGAATATCTTTGGTCAGCTATTCCTTGACCAGACCTTCAAGAACATGGAATCTATATTTTGGAGTCCAAACAATATGGTACATGCATCAATAAATGACATGACTTAATTTCCTGAATTCGCTCATGCTACGAAATTACTAATTTGCAGGCATAACCAATTATACATAACCACCACCAAAGGAGGTGGTTTTAAAGTTTACAATAAATTATCTTTATGCAGCTCGAGAACTTCACGTTGAGTAGAGTTACAAGATTTTAGGAATATGTAACGTAATTCAAGCATTTTCGGGCACAATACCCCATATTTGTCAGATCAGCCTGAAGTGAAGGCCCCGGCTGGCGCGTGTCTCTATTGCTGCAATGCATACTGTCCTGTTCCGGTCACAAAACAATCTCAAAACCCACTTTAATCGTCGGCTTTTTTTTGAGTATCCAAATAAGTACCCGAAAACATTTTAAAAACCTTTTTTGTTTTGAGACTATTTTGGATAATTAAACCAGTGCATCCAATAAAATGAGCGGACATTATTTTCATCTTATTTTTCCGGGAAATTATTTTTATTTGTTAATACCAAGGTCCCTTTTGTTTTAAAAATGACAATCAATTTCTAAAATATAGGTGTATCTTTACATAAACTAAATAACGGATAAACTGAAGTTCTGTATTAAATATAGGGCTAAACTGTTTTTCTTATTAATATCTGATAGATGAATGCAACTATAGGGGTATATGATACCCACGAAAAAGCACTCGAAGCAGTAGAAGTGTTAAAACTCGCTGGCTTCCCGGTTCAACAGCTTTCCCTTATCGGGAAAGCGGCTATCATTGATGACTTAATGCGTGTAAAAAGTAATAGGTGGATAACGAATGTTCCGGCATTTATTGGAGCTATCCTTGGACCAATTCTGGGAATCTTCACCGGGGTAAAAATATTTGCAATCCCCGGATTGGGATTTCTTTTCGGAATAGGTGCCGGGTTAGGAGCATTAGCCGGGTTTTCCCTCGGAATTGTAGGTGGAGGTATTGTTAGTCTGATTGCCACCCTCTCTATCAAAACACGGACAGTGTTAAAATACCATGAACATATTGAGGAAAAAGGGTTTCAGGTTATTGTCCATGGAAATCAAGCAGATATGAATAAAGCTAAAACAATCCTTGAAAGTAATAAGGGATATCAATAGTTCACTTCATTTATTCCCTGTTTATCTTGGTTGGCGAGCATCTTCCTTCCGACGCGTGACGACACCCCTGATCTTGCCAATCTTAGAATGGTCTCTATCACCTTTTCTGAACTTCGGCCAAATAAAATTAAGGTTCGAGAAGCTTTGAGTCCCTCCCATTTTCAAAACCTTATCATCCCGGCTGGCGAGCGTTTCCCGACGCATGACGGCACAAATTTGGAGCATATACTTAAAGAAAAGGGCAGCAAGTAAATGAAAGATACTTAATCACTGATGTCCAACAAGCACAAGATATTCGAGGGCGATGAGGTCTGTTTTGTCACATTCTCTTCGCTGCGTTGGAGTTGCTCACGGATACTGAGGATTTCAGTAAGGTCGTGCACGAAAATACAGCTTGCTGTCTGCCCGTTAAATTCCACAACCGATGAAAACACATTAGCCTCACGAATTTCACATTTTTAGTGATAAAATGAAATATATCGTTGACCAATCAACTACTCAACTTCGTTCACTGATTTCAAGGCCACATTGCTGATCCTCCGACATCAGAATGTGCAGTGCATCGGAAGATTTTTTTCCGCAAACTCAACCAGCTTCATCATAATAAATTCCTATTGATTATATCTCAGTTTTAATATATTTGCAAGAGTTAAACGTGATTTCAGCCATAAATATTTCGCCAAATTACATAGTATAACTATGTCATATGCTATACATATAGCTGATGATAGCTTTAAATTCTAATCATACAGGATGCAGAAATTGTGCTTTATAATGGCTCTTATTTTTGTTGAACTTTTGTTTGGCAGTGCTTCCAAAGCACAGAGTGAGGCTTTAGATTCGCTCAGTACGGTCTTAAACCTGACAATGGACAAGGCCCAGAGAGCGAAAACCCTGAATCTCATCGCTTTTAAACTAAGAACAGAGGATCCGGCCAGATCGAAGAAAGCGATGGAGGAGGCTCTGGAGATGGCCAGAAAATTAAATGATAAAAAGGAAATTGCCCTCGCCCTGAATACAAAAGGGTTCCTCTTAAATGCTTCAAATAATTATTCCCTTGCTTTAAAAAATTATCAGGAAGCTCTTGATATCTATAAAAAGTCTGAAAATGATTTAGAGACAGCTCAGATGTATTACCATATCGGTTTTATTTACAAAACACTTGGCATTTATGAGAAATCGATTGAAAATTGTCTGCTTGGGCTCAAGATCTATGAAAGGCTGGATGACAAAAACGGCATAGCTCTAATCTACAGGGTTATGGGGAGTATTTACAAATACAAGGGTGATTATAAAAAATCACTCTTCTACTACGCTCACGGCCTCAAAATAAATCGGGAATCCGG
>JBBQGD010000123.1:0-10096 GCA_038322655.1 Bacteroidales bacterium
ATTGAATACAAAAGTTCTTTAAAATAAATTAATGCCCAGGTGGTGAAATTGGTAGACACGCCAGCTTGAGGGGCTGGTGTCCTTAAGGATGTGCAAGTTCGAGTCTTGTCCTGGGCACTCATCACACAGATTAAAGATCCATCTGCCCAGATGGTGAAATTGGTAGACACGCTGGTTTCAGGGACCAGTGGCCTTACGGCTGTGCAGGTTCGAGTCCTGTTCTGGGCACTGAAACATCCCCGCGATTGAAAAGTTGGCGGGGATTTTTTTATCCCATATTTTTCTCAGGGACTAGTGTCCGCCTCAGGCGGATGAGCAGGTTCGAGTCTTTTCCCAGGCACTGAAACATTCAAACAAATCAAAATATACGGTTATTTATAATTATTATAAATAATTGTTTTTGGCAGTAAAAATGACTATATTTGTGATCAGATAAATAAATTTTCATTAACTTAAATCATTAAACTTATGAAAAAATTTACTCTTTTATTAGTGATAATGCTCTCTTATACCGGGTTTACTATGGCTCAAACCATTGAAAACTTTGAAAGCATTAAAATGAATTCAATGGCATTTGGAACCACCGGCATGATGACTGTTGTTCCAAATCCTAACCCGGTTGGGGATACAAGTATGTACTGTGTAGAATTTATACGCCCGGGTAAAACTAACGGTGGTGAGGCTTATAGCGGATTTTGGTCAGCTGTGCCTGTTGCCGTTGATGTAACGGTTAATAAGTATGTACACGTAAAAGTATGGAAAACCCGCATCAGCCCGGTTAAATTTAAACTTCAGGGCGGCACTGACGGCGACTCAGAAATCTTCTCAATGAACCCACAAACAAAAATGAATGAATGGGAAGAAATTGTATTTGATTTCACTGCAAAAACCGGAACTTATCCTATCGTAGCTTTCATGCCTGATTTTGAGGATCCTTTAGTTCAAGTCAATGATCTAACGATGTATTTTGATGATATTTACGTCAATAACGATCCGGCCGTTGAAAGCGCTCCAGTTCAGATGATAGAAAATTGGGAGGTCATTCCAATGACCATGATGATAAATGACCCTCTTACCGACATGAGTTCAATGACTGCATTCACTCCAAACCCTGATAAATCCGGAATTAATATGAGTGATAATGTAGTTAAATTTGTTCGGGATAAAGATGGTTTGATTTGGGGTGGTTTCTTCGCTGATAATATTACCGGAGTTATTGATTCAATAGATTTGACTACCAATAAATTTATCCATGTAAAAGTATGGAAACCGCGTATATCCGCTTTACATTTCAAAGTTTACAATGGTAAAGGGGGTTCTACTGAAATTCCAAGTAAATATTTGCAGACCAAAACAAATGCATGGGAAGATATTGTATTTGATTTCAGAACAAAAACAGGAAAATACTCAGGTATTTCTTTTATGCCTGACTTCAATGATCCAGTGAACCTTTCCGAGAATGACACTATTTATTTTGATGACATTGTCTTAAACAACGATTCAACCAAGTCGGTTTATCTTACTTTAAATGTTGATATGCATGGAGCCGGATTAGTTACAGGAGATAAGGTTTACGTTGCAGGTACTTTCCCTGATTTGGTAGCACCGGGAGTAGACCCTGCTTTAATGATGACCGATGCTGATGGTGATAGTATATATACTGTTTCCATGGTGGTTCCTGCCGGTCATAAAGCATTCAAATTCTATATAAATGCAGGCTATGATGGCGGAGAATGGACTGGAGGAACCGACCGCATGATTGAGTTGGCTGGTGATGCTGTTGTTAACGCTGTTTGGGGTCAGCCTGGTTTTGTTGGTGTGCGTGAAAATCCGCTTGCAGGTAAAATTCAGATGTATCCCAACCCTGTACGTAATGAATTGAATATCAATACAAATACGGATATACGTAGAGTGATTATTACTAATACAGTTGGAAAAGTTGTAGGCAACATGGTTTATACAAACAATAAAACCATTAGCACTTCCGACCTCAGCAGAGGAATGTACTTTGTTACTTTTATTGGGAAAGATGGTAGTAAAGTTACCCAGAAACTAATAAAAAATTAATTTGAAAATATCTTGTGAGAAAAGCTCCCGAATCGGGGGCTTTTTTTTTGCGCTTTGACTTCGATGCTGTTAACCGCAAACAAGCTGGTTCCACTTATCAATTTGTGCTTTTATTTATTTGCTTTGAACAGGTTTTCAAAATGAACAGGTAAGTAATTGAAATTAATTTTCAGAAATCTCACTTTGAAAATTAGTGAAAAAGAGAGTTTGTTAGAGGTTTTAAGATAAAACCTCAGACTCATAACTATACATCATGAATAAATTTCAATAAACCAGTGTTTCTTTTAAATGGAAGGAATAGGACTTACTCTATTGTTTCGCACTGATATCTTTTATCGTAACATAAAAATTATGATCTACATCTATTGTTGCTCCACTTTTTACGGTTATCTGTTTCCATTCAATAGTGGGATTTACCTCTATTCCAACATTATTCACTAAAATCTTTACCGGCATATTAAATCCATCCACGCAGTTACTCCAGCGGTATTCCAGTTGTTTGTTGTTTACTTTATATTGCAATTCAGGGATGCTGACATCACGCAAATATTGGTTAAAGAAAGGTGTTAAATTCATTCCTGTGAAAGTACTCATATAATTTTCGACTTGATCAGTAGTAACCGTCTGATGATAAAACGTTGAACTGAGTCCCCTGAGCATTTGCCTGAATTTTTCATCATTATCCACCATCTGGCGGAGCGTATGAAGCATATTTGCACCTTTGTAATACATGTCATGCGAGCCTTCAGTATTTACGTTGTATAGCCCAATAATCGGTCTGTCATTCCGGACCTTTGTGCGTGTGCCTGTTACATATTCGCTACATGCCTTTTTACCGAAATGAAAATTAAGAAAAAGACTTTCGGAGTAAGCACCAAAAGCTTCATGAATCCACATGTCAGCAATATCTTTGGATGTAATGCTGTTGCCGAACCATTCATGAGATGATTCGTGAACAATGATGAAATCAAACTTCATTCCCCAGCCGGTATTACTTTCATCCGTTTGCTTGTACCCGTTTTTATAATCATTTCCATAGGTAACTGAACTCTGATGTTCCATGCCTGGATACGGAACTTCAACCAGTTTATAGCTGTCCTCATAAAATGGATAAGGACCAAACCAGTATTCCAGTGCGTCAAGCATTCTTTTAACTTCTTTGAACTGAAGTTTTGCTTTATCCAGGTTATAGCTTAAAACGTAATAATCACAATCCAATATCCCTTTTTCGCCCTTATATTTTTCGCCAAAGTGGACATAATCGCCTATATTCAAATTTACATCATAATTGTTTATCGGGCTTGAAACGAACCAGTTAAAGGTTTTTGTATGATCGGGATTAGTAATAATATTACGCAATCTGCCGTTCGAAACTTCAAACAGGTTTTCAGGAACGGTTACAGTAATGAGTACGCTGTCAGGTTCATCGTACTGGTGATCTTTACATGGCCACCACAGGCTTGCTCCATCACCCTGGCATGTAGTAACAATAAGCGGATTATTATTAGCATCCCGTTTCCATGAAAAGCCACCGCTCCAGGGTGGACGTTTACTAACTTGTGGCTTGCCTCCAAAATCTATGGTAATTTCATTAAAGTCGCCCGGAGTCTGGACTTTTACCAGGTCGATAAAGTAAGCATTGCCATCGCGGCTGAAAGTCAACGGTTTTCCATCCTGCGAAACAGATAGTATTTTCATAGGTTCCTGCATGTCAATTTGCATTCGCTGAAACGGCGATAGCACCTTGTATCTGACGATATTCTGCCCTTTTAACGAACTATCCGAAGGATTAACATTTACTGAAAGATGGTAATACGATAAATCCCACCAGATACGCTCTTTTGTAATGGATCCTCTTAATGTATCCTGGTGCGTAAACGTAGTGCTTTGCCCGAAAATGGATGAAGTTGAGATTACAAACAAACAGATCAGAATAATTTGATTCAGGGTTTTCATGGTTTTAAACTTCTGTTAATAACGTAATTATAGGTTAATCCACTATTCACTTTTCACTCTCCACTATCCTCCAATACTCGCAGTAATCCCGAACTCCCTAAACTTTGCAATTGCTTTTGCAATTGTTTCTTTATCAGGCTCTCTCAGATTCTCAAATTCATAGGTTTTTCCAAGTTTCATATATTTATTCTGAGCAATGTTATGATAGGGGAGAAGGTGTACTGTTTTTATGTCGCCGGTTAATCCGGAGATGAATTTAGCTGTCTCCTCAATATTCTCATCGGTATCATTAATTCCACCTACCAGGGGTATCCGGATTATAATCTGAGAACCTTTTTCTGCTAAGGTTTTCAGATTACGAAGGATTTTGTCGTTACCCATATTCGTCCATTTCCTGTGCAGGTTAGCATCCATCATTTTAAAATCATACAGAAAGAGATCGGTCCTTTTTGCAACTTCGAGTATGGTTTCAGCACTGGCATGTCCAGCGGTATCAATAGCCGTATGTATCTTTCTCTTTCTGCATTCATCAAGCAATTCAATCAGCATTTTAGAATGAACCAAAGGTTCGCCACCCGAAAAAGTAACGCCACCTCCCGACTGATCGAAAAATATGCGATCTTTCTCAATAATATCCATAATTTCAGCAACAGTCATCACTTTCCCTGACATTTCGATGGCTTTGGTAGGGCATACTTCGGCACATTTACCACATAACTTACACAGGTCAGGATCAGTTATTATGCCATCGGGAGTAAGTGTGATTGCATTTTCGGGACAGGCTTCCACGCAACTTCCACATTTGATGCATTTAACAGGAGCATACATCTTTTCGATACTGGCCGAAATGCTTTCCGGGTTGTGGCACCAGGCACAGTGAAGGTTGCAGCCTTTAAAAAAAATTACCACCCGGATACCGGGTCCATCATTGATGGCGTAGCGTTTTATATCGAAGATTAATGAGTCTGGCATGCTGTCAATCAGGTAGTTAAATGTAGACTAAATTATGAACTGAAGACCGGAGACCGAAGTTTGAAGAAGGTTGATTCTTAATTTCTTCCGACTTCGGACTCCCGTCTGTCGACTTTTAAAACGAATCATTTTCAGTCCTCTCGATTACCTCTTGTTGCAAGTCGGCATTCATATCGTTAAAATAATCGCTGTAACCTGCCATCCGTACTAATAAGTCCTTATAATCTTCGGGACATGCCTGGGCTGCCAGCAGTGTTGCAGTATCGACAATATTGAACTGAATATGATGGCCGCCTAAAGTGAAGTAACTCCTGATCAGGTGTCCGAGTTTTTTAATGTCTTCTTCTTTTCGTATCAGGCTTGGCAGAAAACGCTGATTCAGCAGTGTGCCTCCTGATTTAACATGATCAAACTTGGTCAATGATTTTACAACTGCCGAAGGACCATGTGTATCAGCACCATGCGAAGGTGAAGTGCCGTCGGATATGGATTTTCCGGCTAACCGGCCATTCGGTGTTGCACCCATTACTTTACCAAAATATACATGGCATGTGGTCGATAGCATGTTCAGATGGTATTTCCCTCCGGGTTTAATATTAGGCTTACCATCTATTGTATCAACCAGGTCATCATAAACTTTTACGGCTATATTATCTGCATAATCATCGTCATTACCAAAAAATGGTGTACGGTTTATAACGGTCTGCCGTAGTAATTCCTCACCTTCAAAATTCTTTAGAACAGCTTTCAAAACTCTGTCCATCGTGAAAGCTTTATCTTCGAAAACGTGTTTTTTTAATGTTGCCAGGCTGTCAGTAACAGTCCCCAGTCCGCAGCATTGTATATAACTTGTGTTGTAACGCGGACCGCCATCGTAATAATCTTTGCCTTTGCTGATGCAATCTTCTATTACAACCGAAAGGAAAGGAGCCGGGGCATACTTTGCGAACATGCGGTCTATATAATTACTTACCCGCATTTTTTGATCAACGATATATTGAAGCTGTTTCAGAAAAGCATCATAAAGCTCTTCGTACGATTTGAAATTCTGCGGATCACCGGTTGGTATCCCTACCATTTTTCCGGTTACAGGGTTAACGCCGTTGTTCAACGTAACTTCAAGAATTTTAGGCACATTCAGGTAGCCTGTAAGCAGATATGCTTCCTTGCCGAAAGCGCCTACCTCAATGCAGCCACTGCAGCCGCCTTCGCGTGAATCCTGCAACGATTTACCTTGTCGCAATAATTCAAGGGTATAAATGTCCGGATTAAATACCGACGGATAACCATGCCCTTGCCGGATCACATGCGCAGCAGCATGTAGAAATTTATCCGGTGTTTTGGCGCTGATATGCACTGAGTTTCCGGGTTGAAGTATATGGAGTTCTTCAATAACTTCCAACATAATGTACGAAACTTCACTTGTTCCGTCAGTTCCGTCTCCTTTAATCCCGCCAATATTGATGTTTGTAAAATCGTTGTAGGTTCCGCTTTCACGCGCTGTAATTCCCACTTTTGGCGGTGCCGGATGGTTGTTCACCTTAATCCAGAAACAGGAAATCAATTCTTTGGCTTCGTCGCGGGTAAGAGTTCCTTCCGCAATTTCTTTGTAATAAAAAGGAGCCAGATGCTGGTCGAAGTGACCCGGATTCATAGCATCCCAACCGTTTAATTCAGTAATAGTGCCCAGATGTACAAACCAATACATTTGTATCGCTTCCCAAAGACTACGGGGTGCATTTGCAGGAATCCAACGACAGACTTCAGCAATTCTTTTTAGCTCTGCAACTCTTTTTGTATTATTCTCTGTTGAAGCAAGTTTCTCAGCTAATTCAGCATGCCGTTCCGCGAATAGTATAACAGCATCGCACGAAATATCCATTGCTTTCCATTGTTCTGCTTTGTCAGTAGCCTCCGGATCGTTGATATAATCTAGTGAATCAAGGTTAGCCGCAATCTCTTTTTTAAAATCGAGCATACCTTTTCGGTAAATTTTACCATCAAGAGCAGTATGCCCCGGAGCGCGTTGCTCCATAAATTCAGTAAATAAACCGGCTTCATAGGCAGCTCTCCATTCATCAGGAACGTGGCTGAATATACGTTCACGCTGGGTTTTGCCTTCCCAGTAAGGAATAACTTCGCTTTCATAGATGTCAATATCATCCTGGCTGATATAATAACGCTGCATGTCGCGCGTATTCAGCACATGAAAGTCTTCTACACTATGACAGGTTAATTCGGGGAAGGTGGGAACACACTTTGGACTGGGACCACGTTCACCAACAATTAATTCTCCTTCACCAATATACAGAGTTTTTTTCTGACAATGATCCAGGAAATTCAGAGCACGTAATACAGGAATAGAAAATTTGCCATAATTCTCTTTATAAAATTCAGTCTCGTGTAGGGCTCTTTCAATTGAAAGTGAGGGCTGTGTTTCAAAACTAAGTTTTCTGAGTTTCTGAATGCGTTCATTCATTCCCGGGCTGATACTGGCGCTCTTTGGAGTGTAATAATTGCCCTCTGCTGTTGCGGGTCTTTCTGGTATTGTGGAATGCGGGATTATTTTTTCAAACATGATTATACTTTTTGAGAGTTTGCAAGTTGACTTATAAAGTTTAATAGGCTTATCATTCGTAAAGGAATTTACGAATCACTATCACTTGAAGGAAGTAATAAATAAGGAGGGAACTTAATTGTAAAACATCAGGCACTCGAACAGGCGCCGATAGCTTTTCAGAAGGGAAGGAATGTACAGTGTTGTTTCCATAAATCCCGTTTTAATAACAAATGTAACAGGTAAAATGAAACTGGTTTTGTTGATACAAAATTACGTAAAATAATCTGTTTTTAGTATGAAAGATCGTTATTTAGACCTATTATAATTGATTTGGACTTATCTGGATTTTGAAAGCATCATGTAAGCATTAATCCATCTTAAAGCCTTTTCATTAAAAACAGCACAAAAACAGGTTAAAATCGGGTATTTCAACCTCAAAACGAGCATTTTTAGACTTTGCCTTTTGCAAGTGTCTGATATTCAATACTTTTTTAAAAATCCATTTCTACTCCTCCAGGGGTATTGACTTTCAGATAATTACGTGTTTACTTTGCAGCCATTTATTTCAAAACAACGCAGACATGGGAATCGTGCAACAATACCGGTGAGGAAGAACGGGACTTTATTAAGAATTTCCGGGGGCCAACTCTACAAAAGGCAGGAATGGCCGATAAAAAACTTATTGCCTGAGATCATAACTGGGATTTATTGTACCAGCGTGCAAGCATTGTGCTTGGTGATCCTGATGCAGCAAAATATGTTTGGGGAATAGGATATCATCGGTTTGAAAGCTGGACTGGCGGCGGAAATATTTATGAAAATGAAAAGCGGGTAGCAGAAACCTATCCTGACAAAAACCTGATTTTTAATGAAGGCTGTGCCGAAACATATGACAGCGCCTAGATGGGCGATTGGAATTGGGGTGAAAAATACGGCATTTCAATGATCAACGATTTTAATATTGGCACTGTTGCCTGGACAGACTGGAATGTGTTGCTTGATGAAAAAGGAGGCCCTAACCATGTTGGTAATTTCTGTAACTTACATGAATTCATTCTATTATATTGGGCATTTTTCAAAATCTATCCGCCCGGGTGCAAAGCGGATTATCAGTTCCTCAAGTCGTGGTCAATTACTTACCACTGCTTTTAAAAATCCCGATGGAAAAATTGCTGTTGTGGTTATGAACCAGAGTGATGAAAATATCCCATATCGTTTATGGATCGCAGGCCAGGCAGCAGAAGTTACCAGCCTGCCCCATTCTATTCAAAATCTGATAGTTGAATAATTACTGATTATTGAAAGCCACAAGAAATGTCTATAAATAGTTGTAAATAGAACAGCCGGAAAATACTTCCGGCTGTTTTATTTATGTGTATTCAATTTCTGACTATAGCCAGATTCAGCAATAGAAAATTTCGGATTAATAGACAATGAACTTGTTATAATAAACTATGTGGGTGTAACGATTTTTAATCGCTGATAAAAATGGCAAATAAAATTCGCTACACCCGAATCGACAAGAAACTTGTTATCAATTAATTATTATGCATTGAAACAACTATCAAATTGTCAAATTGCCGAATTGTCAAATTAATAAATTGCCGAATCAAATAATTGTCAAATTGCCGAATTATCAAATTGCCCAATTGTCGAATTGCCAAATTATTGAATTCCCTAATTCCCTTTCCCCCATTCCGCTTCAACATCTTCGATGCTTTTTGGTTTAGGTTTGCCTAGTAATTCATATCCATCAGCAGTAATAAGGAAATCTTCTTCATTTCTTAGTCCACCGAAAGTTTTATACTGCTCAACTTTATCAAAATTTATAAAATCGGCATTATGGTTTTTCGCTCTCCATTGATCAATTAATTCAGGGATGAAATAAATGCCGGGTTCAATTGTGAGGACAAATCCTGGTTCCAGTTTACGACCCAGACGCAAGGATTTAAGCCCGAACTGTGTGCTTTTAGGTTCTCCATCGTACCCAACATAAGCCTCTCCAAGGTCTTCCATATCATGCACATCGAGGCCCATCATATGGCCTAGGCCGCAAGGGAAAAACAAAGCATGAGCGCCATTGGCAACTGCATCGTCAACGTTTCCTTTCATCAATCCAAGTCCCATCAGCCCGCGTACAATAACTTTTGCCGACTCAAAATAAACGTCTTTAAAAGGTGTTCCCGGTTTAAGCATGCTGATTGACGTGTTGTGGCTATCAAGACAAATGGAAAAAATTTCTTTTTGCCTGGAAGTAAATTTCCCATTTACCGGTGTAGTACTCGAAAGATCACCTGCATATCCCATAGTTGTTTCGGCTCCGGCATCAAGAAGAAACAACTCCCCATCTTTAAGAATATTACCATGGTAATGATTGTGAAGTGTTTGCCCGTTGATCGTGGCAATAATTGGAAATGAAATTTGCCCGCCGGAAGCAAGTGCAATTTCGTGAACTGCGGCAGCAATTTTTGCTTCGGAAACTCCTGGTTTCGCCATCCGCATCGAAAGTGTATGCATATCAACACTCACATCGCAGGCTTT
>JBBQGD010000124.1:0-10038 GCA_038322655.1 Bacteroidales bacterium
AGCCTTCAAAATACCGGCTAAGGTTTCGAAATTGTAAAAATTTGCAGCAAGTATTGCCCTGCCTTCGGTTTTGTATTGGGATAATTTTTCCTGTAAAGTCATAGTTAATTTACTTGTCTGATTTATTTACCGATACACGCAATTCCAGCTCATTAGTCATTTTAAGGCTGGTAAAGGCGGCTGTACCCCCGGCCATTGTAGTTGAAACGGCTCCAGTTACGGCACCATATTCGAGGCATTGTTTCAGCGAAAATCCTTTGGTGAATTTATAAATGAATCCCGCGTTAAAGCTGTCGCCTGCTCCGATGCAATCCACAACATTATCATTTAAAAATGCAGGCTGATGAATAATTTCAGAGCCTTTACAACCATAAGCGCCATTTGTGCCGTCTTTTACCACAAGGGTGAGGTTAGGCGCATATTGCTGTATTTTAGCAATACCTTCTTCCAATGAATCCGAAGCGGTAAGCAACTGAAATTCTTTCATATTAGGCATAAAAATATCCAGCTGTGGCAATAATTCAGTCAGGCAGACTTCCCATTTCTCGGCAGGATCCCATTGCGGATCAACTGATGTGGTGAGTCCGAAGGATTTAGCTTTTTTAAAAAGCTTTGGCAGATCGTAGCGTATTCCGGGTTGCAGAAAAACGGAAGAAAAATGCAGGTGAGCAGCCGTGGCAATGTATTCGAAATCAATATCTTTTAATTTCAGGTCTTCCATGGCACCCGGGTAAGTAACCATAGCACGATCCTGGTCGAAGTTCAGTACAATGGTAGCACCGGTATTCAGTTTTTCGGATTGAATTATATTTGATGTATCAACTCCTTTTGATTTTAAACTGCCCAGCACCGTTTGTGCGAACCCATCTTTACCGATCTTGCCGAGAAACGATACTTTGGATCCAAGGGAACTCAGGTTGCTGGCAAAAATAGCGGATGAACTTCCCAAAGTAAGATCCAGGCTTTCGGCCAGAATCTCCTTGCCTATCTCCGGAAACCGCTCGATGCGGTTGAGGATAATATCCACATTAAGTTCACCTACAACTATTACATCAAATTTTTTCATTCTGTTTCTCGTGTTTATAACAAATCGTTCAGATTTCTTAAGTTAAAAGCAGCAAAATACTTGTCCATTGCACATTCGATACCGGAAAGCACAATTTCCTCAGCCAATATTCCATGGCTTTCGAGATTATAGTACAAAAGTGCTCTTGCGGCCAATACTTCGGCATTTTGCCATATATACCGGCAGCCGGTACTTATAAGCCATTCTTGTCTTTCAGAGTTTATGCTTTCAAAGTTTTCAGTATCTTCACTGGGCTGCAACCATTTTTTCCAACGACCGGATTTTACAACCGCTTTATGTAACGTTAATCCAATTTCGGACGAACGTGCAATCTTGCCTATGCTAAAATATTGTTTCTCCAGTTTTTCAAGTTCAAGCAATCCTTTGTATTCAGTTATGGTAAACTCCGGACCTACGTTGGCGGCCCCCATTCCTGAGAGCGGATACGCTTCAGGGTTGGTAACTCCGTCAGTATAATGTCCTTTAATCACACTGCCATACTCACGGGCAACTTTTGTAAGCTTTTTCGCCATGTCGGGATCAAATGTTGTTGTATGCAGGTCTGTTCCGACTTTACCAACAACAAAGCATGGCCAAACGTAGGAAAGCCCTCGTTCGGCCAGGCCTGTTTTCACCAACCTCAGAAACTTCCGGAAGGTTTCCATATCGGCAAGGCCGCCATGTACTTCTTCGGTACCAACCTCATAGGCAATCCGGGGATAACCACCCGAAATACGGAAGTGTTCTGTAACCTCAACCAAATCTATTGTGTGTGCAGCCACTGTTTCAATGGAAATCTGTTGCCCTGCTGCAAGGGTAATATCTATTGTGGGGTCAACATGTATAAGATCATACCCGGCCTCTACTGAAGCTTCGAATGATTTTTTTACCGCAGAAAATGATTTCTCAAAACTCCATTTTTCACGTGCATGAAGGTCCTTAAGCCAGGGACCGCCATGATCAACAGCAATAATAACCGGTACTTTTAAATTTATCCGTTCTGCTTCCAGCTTAATGGTAGTTACAAATTCCTTTTGGTTCAGGTTGGTATAACCCCTGTCCACATCAACCTGGTTAAGCGTAGCCGCGAATTTAATCGGACTGTTCCAGCGTTTAGCTGAGCGTAATGCAGCTTTTATAACAGAAATAGAATTTGGGCACGCAGCAAAGATGGTCCTGTTAATTCCATCGAGCCTGGCTAATTCATCATTTCTCCGAAGGATGTAATCCATCAGGGAGATGTTTAGAATAGCCGCTTTAGTTCTGATTTCCGGATTCATTTCTTGTGATTTTTAAATGGGTAAATTACAACTCCTTTTACTATCCTTGATATCGTGCCACTTGCAGAGGGCTTATCAGGATCAAGTCCCAGTTGGAGTGATTTATAAAAACTGATAATCTGCGCGGGAAGTATGGAGCATACCGGTAAAAAATCTTCATCGAGTTGAACTCCTGTTTCTGATAATACAAACAATGCATCCAACTCTCCAGTGAGGTTTTCTGATTCAATCAGGCCAGCCAGATAAAGTGGTTTTGTCCCTGCATTAAGTTCATTCAGCAGATCTTTTTCGTAAAGCAACACCTGTGCCTGGTTTGAGAATAAAAGGAACACCAGCGTTTTATGATCTATCACTACTTTTGGCCCATGCCTGAAGCCGAGAAACGAATCTTGTTTGCAGATTACCTTACCGTCTGTAAGTTCCTGAAGTTTTAAATGTGATTCTATGGCTGTACCATACAATGGACCTGAGCCAAGAAATACAGCACGATTAAATTTGATATCAGCTATCTGTTTGAATTTTTCTGAATGAGCAAGTAATTTCCGGGCATAATTGCTTACTATTGAAACTTGTTTCCCCAGAATGTCTATTTCTTTAATCCGTGCAATCAGAATGCCTGTCAGCAGCATTCCCGAGTAGCTGCCTGTCATAGCAAGGCTTTTATCATTGGCATCTTCGGGTAAAACAAAACGATAAGACATTGAATCAGTTTTGTAATTAGCCAGGTTGCCTGATGCATCGCAAGTGATAATAAGGTGATAAACTTTTGAACAAAGCTGATCGGCCTGACGGACGGCTGCAACACTCTCAGGGCTATTTCCTGAACGTGCAAAGGAGATAAGCAAAACAGGACTGTCAGCAGGCAGAAAGTCAAGTGGGTGAGTAACCAGATCAGTGGTTGCCACAGCTGCAGCATTTCTTTTCAAATGACGTTTATAAGTGCCAATCAGTGAAAGGCCAATAAATGCACTTGAGCCTGCTCCGGTAAGTATAATATTTAAATTTTCATTTGATAAAGCTTGTTGCAGAAACAATACTATTTGCTGCTTTTCATTAATAGTTTGTTCATATACTTTTTGCCATAAATCAGGCTGTCCCCATATTTCCCTCTCAGTATGAACTCCGCTTTTTATCAAACTATGTTGAATAGATTCTAAATTATTCATAAGAATAAATTTACTATTTATCTTTCGTTTACTTTCGTTACAAATGTATAAACATTTTAAATCGTTTCGACAAAGTTAATATTTTTTTTTAAACTTTTTATTTTCAAACTGAAAGGTTTCGAAGGTTTTAATAGTTACCTTTGTTCTTACTAATTAAAACTGCTTAGATAAAAAGCTTAATATGCCTGATACAATTGCTGACTGAGCCTGTTTTGTTACGAATTTATACTATAATAGCTAAAGTATGGCAACAATAAATCAACATAATACAGTTGATCGAAGGATGAAAATCCTTAAAAAGCTTTCACTTCATGATCAGGTTTTTGTAAATGAACTGAGCAAAGAATTTGGTGTGAGTGAGGTTACTATCCGTAATGATCTTGAACAATTAGAAAGTAAAAATTTACTTATTCGCGCCCGTGGCGGAGCCATGAGCAATGCCCAGGTTGTAAGCCAGGATTTGCAGCTAGGGGAGAAGCATAAACTCCATATGTCTGAGAAAACAAAGATTGGAAAAATAGCTGTAAAACTTATAAAAGATTTTGATACGGTTATTATTGATTCCGGAACTACCACACTCGAGATTGTCAAAAATCTGGCATCAACACTTAATAATGTCACTATTATATCAAATGCTTTGAATATTGCCAACCAATTGATATCTAATCCTACTATAAACCTTATTATACCCGGGGGAGTTCTTCGTAAAAATTCACTGTCACTTATTGGCCCGATAGCCGAAAAAAGCTTCAAGAACTTATATGTTGATAAGGTATTTCTGGGAGTGGATGGTTTCGATACAAAACAAGGTATTTCGACACCTAACATCGAAGAAGCTTATCTGAATCAGATTATGATTGATGTTGCCCGCGAAGTGATTGTTGTAACTGATTCATCAAAATTTCTTCGCAAAAGCCTTGCTTTCATTTGCAAACTGGACCGGATCGATACGGTAATCACAGATTCCGGAATATCAGCAGATGACAAGAAAAGATTGGAGGATGCCGGTGTTAAGTTAATTGTTGCCTAAATACTAGTCGGTTTTGAGGAATAAAAAAACTAATGGATCACAAATAAAGTAAGGGTTTAACTTCAGAAAGGTAATAGTATTCCATCAAACATATTACCCTAATAAGTAAATGTAGCTTCTCCTGTTTCAATGCTCAGCTTTTTCCCTTCCCATTTTTCACATCTCCCCACAATCCGTGCTTCAATTCCAAAACTTTCAGAAATTGAAATAATTTCAGCTGCTATATGCGCAGGGACATATAGTTCCATGCGATGGCCCATATTGAATACCTGGTACATTTCGCGTAATGATGTGCCCGATTGTTCCTGAATCATCCTGAACAATGGAGGAATCGGGAACAAGTTGTCCTTAATAATATGTAAATTGTCAATAAAATGCAGCACTTTGGTTTGTGCGCCACCGCTGCAATGTATCATACCGTGAATATTAGCACGATGATTTTCGAGTATTTTCCTGATTACTGGAGCATAAGTCCGGGTAGGTGACAGCACCAGTTTACCTGCATTAATACCAGGCACTTCAGTAGAATCAGTAACCAACAGGTTACCTGAATAAACCAGTTTTTTATTAATGGCCCGGTCATAGCTTTCAGGATACTTTAAAACGTAGTCGTGTCCAAAAACATCGTGTCGTGCTGAAGTCAGACCATTGCTGCCCATTCCGCCATTGTATTCGTTTTCGTATGTAGCCTGACCAAAAGAAGCAAGCCCGACAATTACATCACCGGACTGAATATTGTTCTCAATGATTTCACTCCGGCGAACCCTTGCAGTAACGGTACTGTCGACAATTATAGTCCGCACCAGGTCGCCTACATCGGCTGTTTCACCACCTGTAGAATGGATTCCGATTCCATTGGCGCGCATCATTGCCAGACACTCTTCAGTACCATCAATTATTGCACTGATCACTTCGCCGGGGATCCGCGTTTTGTTCCTTCCAATGGTTGACGAAAGTAATATTCTGTCAGTAATACCTATACAAAGTAAATCGTCAGTATTCATTACCACGGCATCCTGCGCAATGCCTTTCCAAACTGAAATGTCCTCGGTTTCGCGCCAGTAAACATAGGCAAGCGATGATTTTGTGCCGGCACCATCGGCATGCATTACACAACAATATTCAGGATCATTACCCAGCAGATCGGGGACTACTTTGCAGAAAGCATTCGGGAATAAACCTTTGTCTATATTTTTTATAGCTTTATGAACATCATCTTTGGTTGCCGAAACTCCTCGCTGTGAATACCTGTCGGTCATGGGGTTATTTGAGTTTAATGATTAGAGTAGCATTAGTTTCATTAGCAGTGCCCAGTGCTATGGTGCAGCACCCGGAACCTGGCACCCGGAACTAAACTATTCAGATACACTTTTATTTGAAGATAATCTGTTTCTTATCCTTATCAATTGAATAAGTTCCGAAACGTTTCAGCACTTTTTCACTCATTATAACAGGACTCTTTTGGTTTTTCAGAACAGTGGCTTCAAGGTCAAATGCTGATTTGTTTGAAATGTTAATTTCGCCAACCGTGAAAATTGCTTTGTCTGAGACAGAGTTATTTCCAAGTATCTTTTCAGCATCGCCCGAAAAATCTGTTTTACCTATAGCTCCTGATTTCAGCATTTTCAAAGTTGCATCTTCTGAGAAACTTAATCCGGGACCTTCTTCGCTCAGAGTTATCTGTGTTGTATATCCATTTACTACAGCACTGAATGAAAGTGTATTGTCATCATTGGTGGAACATTGAACCACATTATCATCCGGATTTATCTGGATAACAACTTTCTGCGCCTGGCCGGGAACAGTGGTAGGCTGTATTTGTATAACAACATTAGCGTTCAGCTGAGTCTGGCCCTTAATTGTATCGTTTTTTGTCTGGGCTGGAACTACTGTATTCTGTGGCTGGCTTGTTATAACCTGATTCTGAGTTTTCGGAACAAAGTCTTTGCTTAATATTCTGAATTCAGTACGGCGGTTGAGTGCATAGGCAGCTTCCTGCTCAGGTTTTGATGGAAGTGAATCAACAAATGACTGAGAAAGCAAAGTTCCTGCTTTGAAAGTAAATCCATCTTTAATTACATCTTTGGTCAGTCTGCGAGGGACACGTTCGCCATATCCTTTTGCAACTAGTCTGTCAGGGTCAATACCACGTTCAATCAGGTAGTTAACAACCGATTCGGCACGTTTCTGCGAAAGTATATCATTACTCTCATCAGTACCCCGTGAGTCGGTGTGCGACGCCAGTTCGATAATTATGGTTTCATTTTCATCAAGAGTTTTTATAAGTCCCTGCAGTGAATCCTGGTACTGAGGTTTCAAATCCCATTTTGCCAGATCGTAGAGAATGTCGGGGAGTACAACAGGTTTGTCCGGAATAGGTTCAAGCCTGAAATCGATTGTAAAGTCTTTGCTGCTTTCAAGGCCAACCGTTGTTTCTTTGGCTTTTTTATTTAAATAATTATCTTTCATGCAAATCAGCTCATACGTGGTGTTGGGCTTAATTTGTGCTTTGTTGAAGCTATAGTGACCTTTTACATCTGTCCGGGCTTCAACTGAGGTGCCATTTGATCCTGTAAGTTTTACAACGGCACCCGGAATAAATTGCAGGGTTTTATCATCTTTTACAATGCCTTCAAGTGTAAAAAGAACTGGTGGATTCACAAAAGAATAGATATCATCACTGCCTCGTCCGCCTTTACGGTTCGATGAGAAAAATCCGGCGTCTTCTTCAGGGTTGAAAATAATTGCAAAATCATCAGTTGGTGAATTAATCGGAGTCTGCAGGTTTACCGGTTTAGTCCATTCTCCATTCGAAAATGTGGATCGGAATATGTCGAGTCCACCCATCCCCGGAAGTCCGTTGGATGAAAAATAAAGCGAAGTGTCGTTGCGCAAAAAAGGAAACATTTCATCACCGGGAGTATTAATTACCGGTCCGGCATTTAATGGACGGCCAAAATTTTCAGAAGTCGATTTGCGTGTTGCAAACCATATGTCTTTTCCGTCCTGTCCGTTAGGCAGGGTGCTTGTAAATGCTAAAGTGAGTTCGTCAGGGCTGATGGATGGATTGCCAAATACTGTAGTACTGTCGCCACCCAGGTTAAGTGGAACAGGTTCACCCCAGTTGCGGCCTGCCCGTCTCGAAACCATGATTTTACATCCCTGGAGAGATGCTTTATCATTTGGACAACGTGTGAAATACATCTGGTTGAACTTGCTGTTCACTGCTGGATTACCTTCATTTGCCTCTGTATTTATTACATTACCTGTTTCCAGTTGAACCGGGGTCGACCATTGTCCTTTTGGATCCAATTTTGAAATAAACAGGTCGCTGAAATTCTGGCCGGTCCAGTTGTCCATATCTTTTCCGGTGGCTGCATCCCGCGTAGAAGTGAAAATCAGGGTGTTGTAAAGTTTATCAGCATAGGTTGGTGCAAAATCTGATTCCTTTGAGTTGAGCTGTTTCTCCAGTTTTATTTTAAGTTTTGTCGGGTTATCAATCCATTCCTGTGCAAGTTTACACGAAAGCGAACCTTCGGCCCCACGTGGATCTTTTGGCACAGCTTGACTGTATTTATCAAAATAAGTTACCGCTTCATCATATTTCTCATTCGATTTCATTGATTCGGCAAGATAGAAATAAACCAAAGGATGATTTTCAGCATATTTGGTCTTTGCAATTCGTTTATATGCTGCTTCTGCTTTCCTTGTATTGTTAGTAATGCGGTAGCATTCAGCAATCTGGAAAGAAATTTGATCTTTATCCGGTTTGGTTTTAGCTTTCGATAAAGCTTTTTTGTATTTGGAAAGCGCAACATTGTATTGCATATTATTGAATGCATCGTCGGCAACACGAAGGTATCTGTTCTGTGCCAGAACAGGAAGCGCAGCCAGACTAAAAAGAAAGGTGAAAAGCAGAATGCGTATTCTCATATTAAGTGATATGGACAGTACGAAAATGTAGGTTTTATAAGCGTTATTTAAAACGGTATTACTTGGAATTTATTATTCTGTTTTTGATTGATTATTGTCAACAACCGGAGATTCAATAGTTGGTTTTTCTTCTGTTTTTATTGTTTGAACAGGAATCCCGAAATCAGAAGTCGAATCAGTTTTTTTGTCAATCTCCATCTCGGCATTAATTTGAGCTTTTGTCCGGTTAAATTCCCGGTTTACACTTTCAACCTGATCCTTAACTTTGCTTTGAACAGCATCTATCTCATGCTGTATTGATGAAGTTTCTTTCTTAAATTCACGTGTAATATCATTGGATGCTTTTTTCATCTGGTTCATAAACCGACCTGCTTTACGTGCCATTTCAGGCATTTTTTCCGGCCCGAAGACAAGAAAAACAACAAGCATTATGACCAACAATTCACCACCGCTGACATCAAGAAATAAAAGTACCGGTAATCCGGACATAGAATAAGTTTTAAATGTTCAATCTACAAAAGTAATAAACTAGCATCACTTATTGGAAAAATATCTTCCTATAGTGAATCATCTGCAAGTTTAACTTAAAATGAAACCGGTTCTTTGCTTCTGATATCGATTTGATTTAAAATAAAATCATTTAATTCAAGACTCATTTATGTGATTTTTTATCATTAAGTCCTTATTCCTTAGTTAATATTATACAGAAAAGAAATGTTGGAATTCAATTATTTAAAAACATTATAAATTGCAAAATATCATATTTGGAATAATGAATAAGTTAATTTTGTCCTGTTAATTTAATAACAAAGAAGTACCTTAATATTATAAATGATAATTTGGGTCTTTTTGGTAAAATCAGTATTATCACATACTTACCTCCTTACTTTTATTTCGGACCCGGAGTGATTCAGAAAGTAAATGTAATCAATGTTTCAGCGATAATGTTTGATAAAATTAACGCAGAATACCTTGTTTAATTTAAGTCTAAAATAGCCTATGTCCGCTTCACACGAAAGTAATCACCCGCTGACAATAAGTGGTGAGATACGGTTGGATACCGGTGTTATCATAAATAAATGTTATCAATGTGGCAAATGCTCGGCCGGTTGTCCTGTAGCTGAGGAAATGGACTATCCGCCAAGCCTGGTAATGCGAATGTTGCAAACGGAAGATCCCAAACATTATGAAAAACTGCTGAGATCCATGTCAATCTGGCTTTGCGTAAGTTGCGAAATGTGCCTTACGCGCTGCCCCATGGAAATTGATATCCCTGCATTGATGGACAACCTGAGGCAAAGATCTTATAAAGCAAAGAAAACTAATCCACAGGCAAAAAAGATAATAGCTTTCCATAAATCATTCCTTGATTCGATCAATTATACTGGTCGTCTTTATGAAATGGGATTGATTGTAGATTATAAAATGCGTACCGGAGCCATGATGCAGGATGTTGCTATTGCGCCTAAAATGTTTTTAAAAGGTAAATTAAATCCGATTCCCGAAGTGATAAAAGGAAGGAAAAAAGTTGCTGCAATTTTTAAAAGGGTAAAGAATAATAAG
>JBBQGD010000125.1:0-9941 GCA_038322655.1 Bacteroidales bacterium
CCCATGATGCCGAAAAACAAGCCGACATTCACCGATTGGATAGCATACACATCATGCTTTATGTCGAAAGTTGAAAGATATCGGATGCTGCGAACCAGGGATGTACCAAACATTACCATCATGGAGAACCACATTACTACATGGAAAAATAAATTCCTGATAGACTGCCTTATGATCGGCAGATCGGGCACATCAATCAGGAAACCGGCAATAATACTGTATAGAATCAACAAAACGCCGAGCAGTTTCCACCAGTTATTTTTTAAAAATATATTCATGTTTATCTTTCCTTTTTTAAAGAATTTAAATAAATCGCATGTTATTTATTTACTCTACATCGTTAACTTACTGAAAATTAGCTGCCTGAATTTTAATCACGCCACAGGTACGGGAATAAAACGTACGACATAGCTATTATTATGGCATTAAGCATAAATAACGCTCCCAAATATTTCATATTGCCCGGCAATGTTCCTACACTTAATGCTGCTGATGAAACTTTCATCAATATAAGAAGTATAGGCATTACAACAGGGAAACTCAATATGGCCATCAGAGCAAAGTTATTATTGGTCCGTGAAGCAATAGCCGATATCATGGTAAGTGAAGAAGCAAAACCAAAACTTCCGAGCAACAAAGCACTGATGAACAATGGATAATTAACAATAAAATCACCCATCAGTCCTGCAAATACAACAAGGCATAAGATTGAAAGCACTCCCATGAGTATAAAATTGTAAATCATTTTCGAAAGAATGATTGCCTGCGGACTTGTTACGGTATAGTAATACAATTGCCTGGAAGTACTTTCCTGCACAAAACTTTTTGAAACTGCATTAACAGCCGCAAAAAGCATAATGATCCAGAAAAGGCTGTTCCATGTGGCTGGGTCAATAATACGTGCAAAGGATAGATAGCTTACAAATATCGTTGAAACCACATACAGCAAAATGCCGTTAATAGCATACCGCTGCTTGAATTCAAGCTTGACATCTTTCAGCACCAGGAATTTTATTTCACTCAAAAGCATTTCATTGTTTTCAGGATGCAAAGATATAAAAAGCGATATATGAAATGGACAAAACTTCAGGTTGTATCAAAATGGGTTTTCCGAATTCTGAATTCACGGCCTTTTAATTCAATCAAGAAGACTGGTTTCAAATCCTGTGACTTCGATCTACATAGAATGCAGGCAATAACTTATTCTTTTGTCCTTTTTCCCTGGTTCTTAAATCCTGGATCTTGACTCCTTGGATTTTGATCTTTCAAGATCATTCCTGTCCGACTACTTTCTCGCGAGTATCAATAGGAATTATTGTTGATCTCCCGGCTTCGGAAATTTCTTTAAAATATTTCCGGTAGGTGATATGCCGCTTCGAAAACTTACCTCCTACAGCTTCGTGCAGGGCTCGCATTTTGGGATTAAAATCGCCAACCCACGAGAGTTCCACTTCTGTATACTGAGGATTCTTTTTCATAACCGTATCCATATGCCAGAACATCGCTGATTCGATACCTGATTTCTGGTAGTGTGGCTTAACACCCATGATCACGATACGTGCACGGGTAAAAATGCGTTTTTTACCTTTAAGTCCGACTTTCATTTTTCCCCATAAATTAATTTTACCATTAAAATTACGGAGCATCTGGTTCAGATCAGGAAGCATAAGTTCAAAAGCTATAGGCTCGTCTCCATGATAAGCGAACCAGATAAACTCAGGAATCAAAAAAGGTTTTAGCTCAGACAACATTGAACGTATTGCTTTAGGGTCAGTTGGTGTAAAATTTTCGTGAAACTGCCACGCATCATTATATATTTCTATAAAATCGGTAATAAATTTTTCGGATTCAGCATATGAAAAATGTTTGAAATCGTATTCCGTTTTCTGCCTTACCCAGTCAGCAATTTTCCAGAACCGTGCCGGGAAAGGTTTTGTGAGGTCAATTAAATTCGTAACCTGCTCAAAATATAGGGAAAAACCATACTTCTCAAAAAAAACCTTGTAATATGGCGGATTATAATTCATCCCGAAAGATTGGGGAATAAATCCCTCGACCAGCAATCCCCAGAAATTGTCATTTTCACCAAAATTAATCGGACCGTCCATGGCCTCCATACCCCTTTCCATAAGCCATTTGCGGCATGTTTCAAACAGGACTTCAGCTACATTATAATCTTCAATACATTCAAAAAAACCCATTCCCCCGGTTGGAACCTGGAACGTATATGCTTTTTTTGTATTTATGTAGGCGGCTACACGTCCAACCGGTGTATTGTTGTCATCTGTCAATATCCAACGTGTGGCTTCTCCATGGTTAAAAAAGGTATTTCTCGTTGGTGTGAAAATACCTTCGATAAAATCATCCGGCGGACATACAAAATTCCCGTCATTTTTATAGATCGTACGCATTACATTGTGAAAAAGAGCACGGGTACGCTTATCGTCAACACTAATTATTCTATATCCCATTTTAATTAAGCTGAAAGTTAACCTGAGGCAAAGGTAAAAAAAGTAAACTTTAATTTTGTTTAACAGTACAGCATTTCTGATCTTTCTCAATTTACAGTTTAACAATATTAGTAAAATACGGAAGCTTAAGTCTTTATCAAATCAGAACAACTACTGCAACCATTTAAATTACACATTTCATAAAATTTCTAAAATGCATTTGATTTTACAAAGCAGAATCAGCTTGATCCACTTTTCACTTTTCATTATCACTTTTAATAGTACCTTTGTCGGTTGCAATAAAGACATTTGTGAAAAAACTCTATCTGCTGATACTTCGTTCGTATATAGGACCTGCATTGGCTACATTTTTTATTGTTGTTTTTGTTCTGCTGATGCAGTTCCTGTGGCGTTATGTGGACGAACTTGTTGGTAAAGGGTTGGAATGGAATATCATTCTCCAACTTATGTTCTATGCTTCGTTCACATTCGTCCCTATGGCCCTGCCCATATCCATATTGCTGGCATCACTCATGACATTCGGTAACCTGGGTGAACAATACGAATTAGTTGCCATGAAAGCTGCAGGGATTTCACTTCGGAAAGTGATGATGCCACTGGGACTTTTTACATTGCTGATCAGCGTAGGAGCTTTTTATTATTCCAACATAATTTTCCCTTATGCTAATCTTAAATTCAGATCCACCTTGTATGATGTGAGGCAGAAAAAGCTTTCTCTCAATATACGCGACGGCATCTTTTACTCAGGATTACAAGGCTATGTTATTCGTATCGGTAAAAAAGAACCGGATGGCAAAACTATCCGTAAGGTTATGATTTACGATCATACGCAGTTTCAGGGTAATAACAAACTTGTAATGGCGGATTCAGGTCGCATGGAACAAACCGCTGATGGAAATTACATGCTGCTGACACTTTATAATGGTTCAAATTACGAAGAAAAAGGCAACGCCGATACCAGGAAAGTCCCTTTTGAACGCACTTCATTTGCGAGTGAGGTTATTAAATTTGATCTTTCACAATTCAAAATGACACGCTCAGATGATGAATTTTTCAAGAATGCATATTATATGCTTAATGTCCAGCAACTTGCATATGCTTCTGATTCACTGGGGGCTCAGGTAGATCAAAAAGTTAATGAGGTGCGCAGGTCACTGATGAATTACTATTCGGATTTTAACAAGGCTAATCTTACTGACAGCCTTATGAAAACGCTGCCAAAAAATAAACCGGTTTTAACTTTTGAGAAAAGGAATCTGACCGACAGGAAAATGATTGCTTCTTACGCACTTGGGATGGCCCGCAATGCAAAAAGTTCTTTTGAATATAACCGGCAGATGCTCAAAGAAAAGGTGGAGTTAAAAGCGCGTTACGATATTGAATGGCATCGTAAGTTCACACTCTCTTTTGCCTGTTTTGCGCTGTTTCTGATAGGAGCACCACTTGGTGCCATTATTCGTAAAGGAGGTCTGGGAATGCCTTTGGTAATTTCGGTGCTCCTCTTTGTTGCGTATCACGTAATTTCCTTTACAGGCGAAAAAGCAGTGCGTTCCGCAGTAACTGATCCTTTAAAAGGTATGTGGATGTCGACCATGATTTTTCTACCTGTAGGAATTTTTCTGGCATACCAGGCTGCACACGATTCAAACATTATGGATGCCGAAAGCTACAAGCTCTTTTTCAGGAAATTGCTTAAAAAATTCAAGAAACCAATCAGCGATAAATGAAAATACTGATACTCTGTAATAAATCACCCTGGCCAAAGCGCGAAGGAGGCCCTATTGCCATGCACGCGATGATCAGCGGTTTGCTTCAGGCTGGTCATAGTGTGAAAGTGATTGCAGCTAATACCAATAAATATAAGGTTGACCCGGATACAATTCCTGCTGATTTCAAAGCAAAAACGCAAATCGAATTTGTGGATATCGATTTGTCTGTCACTATTGGTGGAGCTTTATTTAATTTACTATCAGGTAAATCATACCATGTTACCCGGTTTCACACCAAAGCCTTTGAACAAAAAATAACCGAAGTCCTTCAAAGAGAGACATTTGATATCATCCAGCTGGAGATGTTGCAAATGGCGACATACCTGGATATTCTGCGAAAATATTCCAAAGCACCAATCGTACTCAGAGCTCACAATATTGAACATAAAATCTGGCAGCGGATAGCCGAAAACTGCCACAATCCGATTAAAAGATTCTACCTGAATCTTTTATATCGCTCTTTACGACGTTTCGAGATCGGTATCCTGAATAAAATGGATGGAATTGTTGCAATTACACCAGTCGACGCACGCAACTTTGACAGACTTTCGCACAGTACAAATATAATTTCAATACCGTTCGGCATCAACCTTGAATCGTTGCCTAAAATTCCTGTTCAGCCTGATGAAGCTTCACTTTTTCATATCGGAACCATGAACTGGTTTCCCAATGAGGAAGGTATAAAATGGATGATAGATGAAGTATGGCCTTTGATTAAAAAGCAGCTTCCCGTCATCGAACTCCACCTGGCCGGCCGGTATATGCCTGAATGGCTGCTTAAGCTTTCCATTCCCCGTATAATTGTTGAAGGTGAAGTGCCTGACGTATGGGAATATATGCAGCGATTTTCCATTATGGTTGTTCCCTTATTTTCAGGAAGCGGAATCCGCATCAAAATTGTTGAAGCAATGGCAGCCGGAAAAGCTATCATCACAACAGCTGTTGGAGCTGAGGGAATAAATTATGATAACGGACAGGATCTGCTTATTGCCAAAGATGCAAAATCGTTTGCCGATGCCATTGTGAAATTATTCAATGATAAAGCACTTCGTAATTCACTGGGTAAAAATGCTCGTATGCTTATTGCAAGGGAACACGACAATAATAAACTTATGCTGAAATTAACAGCTTTTTACACCGAATTATTAAATAAAAAATAAAAACTTATCTTGACCAAAAAGGAGAACATTAGAGCCAGAAGCCTCAGACCAGCCGCAATAAGGATTCAAAATTGAAGGCCATAATCTGTACAGATTTATTCCATCATGATTTTTCATCTGGCCGTCACTCTCCTCATTTGAATCGGGGAAATACAAAATTTAACTTTCGTTGATACGTCTTACTGGTTATGAAAATATTTGTTCTGCTTTCGCGAGTACCATTTCCTATCGAAAAAGGCGATAAGCTAAGGGCATTTCATCAACTCCGCTGCCTGGCAAAAAACAACGAAATCATTTTATGTGCTCTCAGCGATTCGCAGGTGCATCCGAAAGCTTTGGAGGTATTGGGTAACTTCTGTAGTGAAGTCCACGTCATTCCTATACGGAGAATGGGTATGATATGGAATGTGATAAGAGCTTTTATAAGCGGCAAGCCACTCCAGGTTGGATATTTCTATCGTACCAGTGTACAAAAAAAAATCAATTCGTTAATTACTAAATCCAAACCTGATCATATTTACTGCCAGCTTACAAGGGTTTCAGAATATGTGAAAGAGTTTAAAATTCCAAAAACACTCGATTATCAGGATATTTTCTCGATGGGAGCCAAAAGACGTGCCGATTTATCTACGCCTTTGCTGAAACTGTTTTTCAGGATGGAATACAAAAGGTTGATGCGTTATGAACATGATATATTTGATAAATTCAATCACAAAACCATTATCTCACAGCCTGATCGTGATTTGTTACCACATCCTCAGCGAAATGAGGTAGTTATAGTCCCAAACGGGGTTGATCATGAATATTTCAGCCCTCTGAAAATGGATAAGACACATGATATCGTATTTACCGGAAACATGGGATATCCGCCTAATATTGATGCAGCCAGGTTTATTGCCAATGAAATATTCCCACTTGTTCTCAAACAGTTTCCCAAAGCAACGTTACTATTGGCTGGTGCTAACCCTCATGCGAGGGTGCAGGCTTTACAGTCATCAAAGATTACAGTAAGCGGCTGGCTTTCCGACATACGCGAAAGTTATTCTTCATCGCGTGTTTTTATTGCTCCTATGCGGATAGGCACAGGATTGCAAAACAAACTCCTCGAAGCTATGTCTATGGAGTTGCCTTGTATTACTTCCACACTTGCCAATCAGGCACTGGGAGCAATTGAAAATGAAGAAATACTTGTTGGTACCACGGCAGAGGAATACACAAATCATATTACCAGACTGTTGAATAATGAACAAAATGCCGATATACTTGCAAAAAAAGGACATGCTTTTGTGGAAAGAACATTCAGCTGGGAGAACTCCACTTCATTGCTGGAACAACTTTTTACTTCGTAACACCCTGATAGCTAAATAAAATCACATAAACTAAATTATACACCTTTACCCTTTTTACTTTACCCTTTACCCTTTAACCTTTCTACTTTAACCTTTGAACTTTTAACTTTTAACTACAAAACCCATGGCTGACGACAAAAAAATAATATTCTCGATGGTTGGTGTCGGAAAGATACATCCCCCCAACAAACAGGTACTGAAAGACATTTACCTGTCCTTTTATTATGGGGCTAAAATAGGTATCATAGGTTTGAACGGATCAGGAAAATCAACCTTACTCCGCATCATTGCAGGCCTTGAAAAATCATTTATTGGTGAAGTTGTTTTCTCCCCGGGATTTTCGGTGGGAATGCTCGAACAGGAGCCTCACCTGGATGAAAACAAAACCGTAAAAGAAATTGTGGAGGAAGGCGTTCAGGATGTTGTGAACCTGCTGAAGGAATACGAAGAAGTGAACAACCGTTTCATGGAACCTATGAGCGACGATGAGATGAACAAACTTATCGAAAGGCAGGGCCAGCTTACGGATCTCATCGAACAACATGATGCATGGGAACTCGACACAAAACTCGAAAGAGCTATGGATGCATTGCGTTGCCCCGAAGGCGATACTTCCGTGAAAGTACTTTCGGGAGGTGAACGCCGTCGTGTAGCTTTATGCCGCCTGCTGCTTGAGCAACCTGATATCCTTTTGCTTGATGAGCCCACCAACCATTTGGATGCCGAATCCATTGAATGGCTCGAACATTTCCTTCAACAATATAAAGGAACGGTAATTGCGGTTACCCACGACCGGTATTTCCTTGATAACGTTGCCGGATGGATTCTGGAACTCGACCGTGGCGAAGGTATTCCCTGGAAAGGCAATTATACCGAATGGCTCGAGCAAAAGACCAAACGGATGCAGATGGAAGAAAAAACTGAAAGCAAACGCCGAAAGACTCTCGAAAATGAACTCGAATGGGTTCGGATGGCTCCAAAAGCACGTCAGTCGAAAGGTAAAGCGCGTTTGAATTCATACGAAAGAATGCTAAACGAAGACGTAAAACAGAAAGAGGAAAGACTCGAAATATATATCCCCAACGGTCCGCGACTCGGGAACCAGGTTATTGAAGTTAAAGGAGTTAGCAAGGCTTTTGGTGATAAGGTATTATTCGACGACCTCAATTTTATGTTACCTCCTGGGGGAATTGTCGGAATTATAGGGCCTAACGGAGCCGGGAAAACCACACTTTTCAGACTCATTATGGGAATTGACCAGCCCGACAAAGGCGAGTTTATTGTGGGCGATACAGTAAAAGTCGGGTATATCGACCAGGCACATGCCAATATTAATCCCGAGAAATCAGTTTGGGAAGTTATTTCCGAAGGCAACGAAACCATTCAACTCGGTGGCAAACTCATTAACTCACGGGCATACGTTTCACGTTTTAACTTCGGAGGTGCCGACCAGGGTAAGAAAGCCGGTGTACTTTCCGGTGGCGAACGTAACCGTTTGCACCTTGCATTAACATTGAAGTCAGAAGCCAATGTATTATTGCTTGACGAACCAACAAATGATATCGATGTAAACACACTGAGAGCGCTCGAAGAAGGCCTTGAGAACTTTGCCGGTTGTGCAGTTGTGATTTCTCACGACCGCTGGTTCCTCGATCGCGTTGCAACCCATATACTGGCTTTTGAAGGCGATTCGCAGGTTTACTTTTTCGAAGGCGGATATACAGATTACGAAGAGAACAAACGCAAGCGTCTGGGCGATGAAGGCCCCAAACGAATAAAGTTCAGGAAATTAATGATTTAAATCTTCAGTGTCTGCACACCCGAAGGGTGTCTGACACTGATCTATTTGTTTTGAAAAATAAAACCGCATGTTAAAA
This sequence comes from Bacteroidales bacterium, assembly GCA_038322655.1. Taxonomy (GTDB): domain Bacteria; phylum Bacteroidota; class Bacteroidia; order Bacteroidales; family UBA4417; genus UBA4417. The sequence goes on from JBBQGD010000125.1 coordinate 8,627, forward strand.
ATCACCAACCAACTCATCGACAAAGTAGTAGTTCAGGCACGTACTTCACCCAGGCTCAGGATGAATTATAATTTCCATCCCGAACTCAGCGACCCGGTTCAGCGGCTGTTGAATGCACTCGAACCCTGGACTTACATTCGGCCACATAAACATCCTACAAAGGAAGAATCATTTGTATTGCTTCGCGGAACTGTTTTAGCTGTGTCTTTTAATGATGATGGAACTATAAGTGATTATGCCATTCTGAGTTCAAAAACAGGCATCCTTGGGATAGAATTTGAAGAAAACTGCTTTCATATGCTTACTTCACTCGAAACGGGTTCAGCTGTATATGAGATCAAAGAAGGTCCATTCGTTCCTCACACCGAAGGCCGTTCAGCACCCTGGTCACCGAAAGAAGGAACTCCTGAAGCTAAAGAATTTCTTGCAAAGGTGTTTGGAGAGTTGGGGATAGAGATGAGTTATGAGTTATGAGTTAAAAGTTATAAGTTATGAGATAATTGATAAATTCCAAGTCTCAAATTTCTAAATTCACAAATTGTAAATCCAAAATTCAAAATCGTAAATTACAATGTCCTCACCCACCATACCAAAAGGTACCCGCGACTTCACTCCTGTTGAAATGGCTCGTCGCAACTATATTTTTGATGCTATCCGAAGTGTTTTCAAATTGCATGGATACTTGCCAATTGAAACTCCTGCTATGGAAAACCTCAGCACCCTGATGGGCAAGTATGGCGAAGAAGGAGATAAATTACTGTTTAAAATTCTGAATTCAGGCAATTATCTTTCGGATGTACCCGAGGAAATTTATTCCGGCAAAGAAACCGGAAAAATGCTGAAACACATTTCTGAAAAAGGGCTTCGTTACGATCTTACGGTTCCTTTTGCCCGTTTCGTTGTTCAGCATAACAATGAAATCACTTTCCCTTTCAAGCGTTACCAGATTCAACCGGTTTGGCGTGCCGACCGCCCGCAGAAAGGGCGTTACCGCGAATTTTACCAATGCGATGTGGATGTGATAGGCAGTAATTCGTTGCTGTTTGAAGTAGAGATGGTGGCTATTGCTGCCGAAATATTCAAAAAACTTGGTATCAGCATCACCATCCTGATGAATAACCGTAAGATCCTTTCCGGTATTGCTGAAGTAATTGGTGAAACGGCCCGCATCACAGATATTACCGTTGCCATTGATAAACTGGATAAAATTGGGCAGGATGGTGTAAATAAAGAACTTGCCGGGAAAGGCCTCAGTTCTGAAACCATTGCCAGGCTTCAGCCAATTTTGGAATTAAAAGGCAACAGCAGCGAAAAA
>JBBQGD010000126.1:0-9811 GCA_038322655.1 Bacteroidales bacterium
ACACATTTTTGAAACTCATACCTGGGAATAAATTACATCAGTTGTGTAAAAACATAGGTTCCTGAATTCATGTTTTTGTTCCAAAGCTCGGAATTTCAAATCCAAAAATCAAAGAACGCTCTGAAAGCCTTATTGTATAAGATATACACGATTATTAACCGTTCAACAACCGGACACTAGTGGAAATTAAACTATTTTCATTAATGTGATCGGTAGATTTTAAATGATGGTAAGTCCCATGTGACCCCCAACAGAAGGGTGCAGCGATTTATAATCGCTGATAAAAATGGCGAATAAAATTCGCCACACCCGGTTTTCAGGTCGGAGTCAGGTAGTGAGAAATAATCTTGAAAACAGAAGCCTAAACAATCGTCCTTCCCAATTGTCCCCCATCAATCAGGTTGGCAATACGCTTGGCATTCATAAACTGCTTTTGCAGATCGATGGAAATTTCATCCGATTCGGCTGATTTTATCTTTTCAAGCAACTCTTTCAGCATCTGACGGACCCGTTTCGATTTAAACGATAGGATAGAATTTGGAATCAGGAAATCAAGAACCTCGTGTTCCTGGAGCAAGCGTATTTTGCGCTTTTCCCAGTTTGGACTGAAAGTATATTTTGTTGCAATCAGGTCAATTACCGGCCCTGATATTGCATTATCCGGATGGTTGGTGAGCTTGCGGTAATCTATATCCGGATTGTTTTTCAGCTCGTTTACACAGGTATCAAAAATCTGCTGATACTGTGTATTGGTAAAATCCAGTTCGTCTGCTTTAATATCATTTATAATAAAACTGGCAGCTTTCACTTTGTTTACGACAGGTTCACCACTTTCCGGATCAGGGAAATTTGTTTCTATTTCGACATCGCCATACAACAACAGTTGTCTGATGATTTCACGTTCAATATCTTCGGTGCTCAGGGCATCAAATGATTCCTGCTGCTGTTCGGCAGGTTCCGGTGCGAACAGGTCGTCAATAGCATAGGACTCAGTTGTTGTAGCTCCTGATTTTTGCGAGAATTTTTTACGCAGAAGCTTATTGAGTTCATTCAGGATGGCTTTTTCGTCCATCTGCATACGGTCGGCACTTTCCTTTACATAAGCCAGGCGGGTAAGCTGGTCGGGAATAAGGGAAATGCTTTCGATAAAATCCTTTAAAACTGCAACCCTTTTCAGCGGATCACGGCCGGTTTCGCTCAGCAGCAGGTCAATTTTAAAATGAATAAAATCTTTGGCATTCTGCTGAATGAATTCCTGTACTTCTGCTCCGCGGCGAGTCCGGGCATACGAATCCGGGTCTTCACCGTCGGGGAACAGTACAACTTTTACATTCATTCCCTGCTCCAGTATCATGTCGATACCACGGAACGAAGCTTTAATGCCAGCTGGATCGCCATCGTAAAGAATGGTAATATTTGGAGTGTAACGTTTTATCAGCCTGATCTGATCCACAGTGAGCGATGTGCCAGAAGAGGAAACAACATTCTGCACTCCGGCACGGTACATCGAAATCACATCAGTATATCCTTCGACCAGGAAACACATATCGTTGGCAGCAATGGTGTGTTTGGCAAAAGAAATTCCGTAAAGGACTTTGCTTTTATTATAAATCTCGCTCTCCGGCGAATTCACGTATTTCGGACGGGTTTTATCCGAGCTCATAATGCGACCGCCAAACCCTATCACCCGACCGGCCTGGCTATGGATAGGGAACATTACTCGTCTGCGGAAGCGATCGTAAAGACGATCCTCTTTTTTTATACTTAATCCTGATTTCTCAAGCATATCGGCGCTGAATCCATTCTTAAGAGCTTCTTTGCTCAATGAGTCCCACACCTCCGGGCTGTAGCCTAACTGGAATTCGCGGATGGTTTCGTCGCTGAAACTACGTCCGTGGAAGTACGATAATCCGACTGAAAGACCTTCGTCGGTATTGAAAAGCTGATCGGCAAAGAATTTGGCAGCAAAATCAGTAATTGCCATCAAACCTTCGCGGGCCGATTTTTCGGCAACCTGTTCAGCTGTTTCAGCTTCTTCCTGTATTTCTATATTGTATTTCTTTGCAAGATATCGCAGCGCTTCGGGATAAGTAAACTTTTCATGTTCCATCACAAAATTTACCGAATTGCCTGCTTTTCCACATCCAAAACATTTGTAAATTCCTTTGGTAGGCGACACATGGAACGAAGGCGTGCGCTCATTGTGAAAAGGGCATAATCCTGTGAAATTGGCACCACGCCTCTTTAGCGCCACAAAGTCAGCAACCACTTCCTCCACACGGGCGGCATCAAATATCTGCGATATGGTATCGTGAGGGATCAAGTTTCAGGGAATGGTTTGGTATTGCAAAATAACGAAAAATTGGGTTCTAATGAAAGAATTGTGAATACGGATTTAGGAATGGCGACACATTTAACTTCAGTTAACCGGCAATAAACATCTTACTCCGATCAATATTTGCCAGTTTCATAATGGAAGCAGGGTAAACAGCTTCTCCTCGGAAAAAATCTTTGGTTTTCACCTGGGTTATGGCCCTCCTGTCGAGCCACGATATTCCACCCTAAGAGTAGAATATTGAGAGATAATCTAATTCGCCAAAAACAGAATAGTTCCTACATCCACAGGTGGTCCGTCGTACAATTCAATAATGGAAACTCCGGCCCGGTGGGAAAATGATTCAATAAGTTCCCTTTCTGGAAAGTGTTTAAGGCTTCCGCAAACAAAAAGTGTTTTATCCAGCAAGCCGCAAGTGCCACCAAAGAAACCATGTTTAAATCCATCAAGTTTCACACAAGTTGGATCAACAAAAAGAATATCAAGCTTGCGCTGTCGAAGTGATTTCTCGATTCCCCTGTCAGAAGTTACAAATGAATCATTTGGCAACGCAACCAAGTTGCATCGGATGTAGCCTTGCTTTGTAAGGATTATTACAAGTGTACTGTTTAGGTTTTGTATTTCAGGGGCACTAATTACCGGATTTTCAACAATCAACTTCTCAGTAACCAGTAAATTATAACGTGCTGTTTCAGGATATTCATTACCTACAGGCAACGTGCCTTTTAAATAGAGAATATGGTTTTGGTCCAGAATATTGAAATAGTCGGATGGCAGGTTTGGTGCAACAATCAACCCGGCAGGAGTGGGACAGAAAAAAATATCGGGATGCCCCGAAATAGATTCGTACGTGATGCCTTCGGTTGCAAATTCCACAATATTGCCATAGTTTGCCAGTTTTTCCTTAGCTGCATCAGGCATTTTCTTATCAAGCAGTATGAGCATGGTATTCAAATCCTTTTAAGTCAGGGTTCTCTTCAAAAACAACTTTCCTGAAGTTTTCCAAAAGCATGGTTTTATTCAGCGCTTTGTGCCCGATGACAGCATTGCGCATCCCTGATGCAACAGTAAGGGTGAGTATGTTTCTTTTGCCGTTTTCGAAAACAATGCCGGTAAGTATTCTCCGCCATATTTCTGAAAATACCATTTCGCCAAAGGCGACATGAAACGGTCCGGCTACAAGACTTGTTTTATCTAGCAGTCCTTCAGAAGGATGAAGCCCGATTCTCAGAATTTTTACACCGGCTTGTATAAATAACGGCACAATATCCGCAACCCTCAAAATAGCTTCATCCTGCGAAAGGGGAGTGTATTTGCCATCAAGGAAAAGCTGCTCAAGATCTGTGTCTTTGATAACCAGTGTAGGGTAAATTCGCGTGCATTCGGCTCCCAAACGTATAATTTCCTGTGCCGTAAAGATCGATTTCTCAGCATTATCACCAGACAATCCGATCATCATCTGCAATCCGAGGCTAAAGCCGGATTCCTTTATCATTTTCGAAGCCTCATGCACCTGGGCTACAGTATGTCCGCGCCCGGCTAATTTCAGCACTTCTTCATCCAATGATTGAGCCCCCAATTCGATGGTGGTAACATGGTATTGTTTTAGCATCAGGAGAATATCGCTATTGATATAATCCGGGCGGGTAGAAAGGCGGATTCCTGTAACTCTCCCTGATTTAATGTGATTTTGCACTGATTCCAAATATGCCTTTTGTTCATCAACAGGAATTCCTGTAAAATTACCACCGAAAAACCCAATCTCCACTTCGCTTTCTGCGGGAATGGTAAGTAAATGTTCGTCGACTTTTGCAATAACTTCATCAATGGAGGGAGCGCACTCTGCTCCGGCAATCCGGTGCTGGTTGCAGAACACGCATTGGTTAGGACACGCTTCTTCAGGAATAAATACAGGTATGGTAAAGTGACGGACTCTCATGGAAAGCAAAGTTAAGTGTTTCCTTAGATTTTGGAGGCTTTGTACTAATGCAAAAAAAAACCGGGGAGAGATTAGCCCCGGATGCAAGTAGTGTTGAAGGTTAACAATATAGGAGAATCAGAGCTTACCAGCTTTCTTCTCTTTTTTTTCAAGTCTTTTTTCTTTTAAAGATTTGGTGGCAGGTTTTTTAACCTCTTTATTTTCTTTATCCTTAGACTTTCCCATAACTCAAAATTTTAGTGGTTATACAAGTAACAAATTTAGGCTATAATTTATTGCAAAGCAAGTGAAATATTTTTGGATAATTTTATAAGCAATCCTATATACAGGGCATACAAAAGCCATAATTTCATTAAAGCATGGCATTCAAAGAAATCCGGGAGTGTTTACCACTCCAGAATCTTCATAAAATCAAATTCTTCGGGATATTTCAGATATTCTTTTGCAGCTTCCATATCAGCAGATGTAAGATATTGGATACTGTCGAAGAAAACCATATGTGCTTTCTGGCTGTCCATTGTAACCATACGCGTACGGACTTTGCCATGCCCGTCTTCCAGATCTTTAAGGAAAAGCGGGAATATATCGCCGGTAGCATCTGAACTGACAATACAGCCTGTTAAGCCATCATCAAATATCTTTTTTACTCCTATACCAAGCAAGCTGCAATACATCAAATCCCAAGCGGTTGGCGCTATACACCGCAACTCATAACCCATTTCAACAGGGCGGCTCTTCACATTAATGCCAAGTTGTTTGAGCCGGATTTGCAATAACATATTGTAGATGTGTGCTTTACTTACAGTTCCAAGTTCAGGATGGCCGTGTTCATCGTATGTAAACTGAATACCTGAAGCTTCAATTTCGTCGTTGCTCATAAAATGGAAAACACCTTCACTCACAATGGCTACACCGTAAGGAATGCCAAGGATCTTGCGCTTCACAATGGATGAAATGATGAGACGGGTTATTTTATCAAGTGTTACCTTGGTTTTGCTGAACATCTCAGGGATGATGATCATAGGGTAATGGCAGGCAGCACCGATACCGAAGGCAAGGTGCCCGGCTTCGCGGCCCATAGCTGAAACCACAAACCAGTTGCCCGAAGTGCGGGCATCCTCGTAAATGGTACGGCCAATGCGAACTCCTTCCTGTTTGGCACTCTGGTAGCCGAAGGTAGGCTGACCTTCGGGAAGTGGCAAGTCGTTATCAATGGTCTTTGGAACGTGAATATTCTGGACCGGGAATTTTCGTTCCGCCAGGAATTTTGAGATGCGGTTGGCGGTCGAAGCCGTATCATCACCTCCGATAGTCACCAAAAGCTTAACGTCGTTTTTAACAAAGAACTTGGTTTTGAACTCCAGGTCGGCTGGTTTGTATCGGCTCATCCGCAACATTGAACCTCCCATGCTGAACACGCGATCGGCCATTTCAAAATCGATATCAATGGTACTTGGATTTTCGATAAACAGATTTTTGTACCCGTCGTGCAACCCGATTACTCGATATCCGTCGCGAAGGAAAACTTTAGCTACTGAACTGATAACTGTGTTAATTCCGGGGGCGGGACCACCACCTGCAAGGATAAGGATTGAGCCTTTCATGATGTGTTTTTCTATTTTGAGTTTAACGCAGTTATTGTGTTGGAAACCAGAAGACTGGAATCAAAGATTATTTTCAAAAAACCCATTCAATTTTGATGAGTTTCAGGGAGCCAAATTAATCAAAAATATTTGAAGGTGAAAGCTAGTGTAATAAATACACAATATAATTATGGTGAAACATGGCCTTATTCTATATAGGCCTTACCACAAACTGTGCTGTTAACCGGCTACGCATTTCGAGCAGAACTGTTTTCCCGTCTTCCAGCACCCTGTCAATTGTTACCTGGTCGTAATGGCGGATAGTGATAAGCTCAAGACCAGTATTGTAGCGTACTTTATATTCTGTCTTCAGGGCTTTGAAAAGCTGCGATAACCTTCGTTCATTGTGGTCAACACAAACCGAGAAACTGATAGCAGAGTTTTGCATCAGGCTTATGTGGATGGAGTTATTTGCAAAAACAGCCAGGATATTGCTCAGGCTCTGTTCGTTGATAAATGAGAAATCGCGGGGAGATATGGATATAAGCACCTGGTCAACCTTGAAAATAAAGGAAGGGATCAGACTGTCGGTGGAGGTGCTCTGGTGGATTAGTGATCCTTCGCCGACAGGATCAATAAATGATTTTATCCTTAACGGAATATCTTTGTTTTGCAGCGGCTTTATCGTTTTCGGGTGGATAACGGTTGCGCCATAATACGACAACTCAATAGCTTCGCGGTACGAAATGCTCGAAAGAATTTCGGTAACGCTGAAATATTTGGGATCGGCATTCAATAAGCCGGGTACATCTTTCCATATCACCATTTCTTTGGCATTGAGTGCATAGGCAAAAATGGCAGCAGTAAAGTCGGAGCCTTCGCGGCCAAGCGTTATGGTTGCCCCGTCAGGTGTTGCTCCCAGGAAACCTTGTGTAATAGCTATAGCGGGTTTACTCTTTGAATTTTCGAGGAATCCGGAAACATGCTCTCTGATAAGTGATTCGGTAGTTTCCCAATTTACTCTGCCTTCGCGCCAGGTGGTATCGGTTTGTATCAGTTCGCGAACATCAAACCATTGGCAGTTAAAACCTTCGCTTAAAAGGTATTCGCTGATGATTGTTGTGCTTATCAGTTCTCCTATGCTTACCAGCTGGTCATAATCAAAATCATAATTCAGTGAAGGCGGAGTGCTCAGATGCCCTTCGAGTTCGCCAAAAAGCAGATCGGCTTTAAAATAAACAGGATGATTTTTATCCGGGAATAATGCATTTATTATTACCTGGTGGTAGTTTATCACCTCCAGGGTTAACGAGCTGAGCCGTTCATCACTTTCGTACCAGGCATTTAGAACTTTTTCGAGTGCATTGGTAGTTTTACCCATGGCTGAAACAATAACAACTAACTTTTCGGGCGAATGTTTTTTCAGGATTGCTGCTACATTGCGCACTGAATCAGCATTTTTTACCGATGCACCACCAAATTTAAAAACCTTAAGCATAAAGTGATTTTAAACGGTAAAAATACTATTTTTGTTTGAACGCTCAATATCGTTTTCACGTTCAAAAACGTCAAGGTGTGTTTCGCACTATCAGTATTCATGTTATTTTAAACGAAAGGAGTCTTGTTATGTCAATGAAAACAATGGTTGAGTTTATTAATGAAAAGCAGTCAGAATATCCTGAAGCTACCGGTGATTTGACACGTTTGCTCAACGACATCGGAATTGCGGCTAAGATTGTGAACCGTGAAATCAGGCGGGCCGGACTGGCGGACATCAATGGTTATTTCGGAACTACAAACATACAGGGTGAGGATCAGAAAAAACTTGATGTATTTGCTAACCAGCAGTTTATCGATGCTTTGAAACATGGCGGTCAATGCGCGGCTCTTGCATCGGAAGAAAACGAGGATATGATTATTTTCGGGAATAAATATTCAATGGGAGGAAAATATGTAGTTGCATTCGACCCGATTGACGGATCATCGAATATAGAAGTTAACGTACCTATCGGAACTATTTTTGCCGTTTATAAACGGATTTCAGCAGTGGGTACTTCCGGATCGCTTGAAGATCTTTTGCAATCGGGGAATCACCTGGTGGCTTCGGGTTACGTGATGTATGGTAGTTCGACAATGCTTGTATATACAACCGGAAATGGTGTAAACGGCTTTACTTACGATGCAACTGTAGGCTTGTTTTTCCTTTCGCATCCGGATATGAAAATCCCTGAAAACGGCACCATTTATTCCATCAACGAAGCTAACTACGTTTATTTTCCTGAAGGAGTAAAGCGGTATATCAAATATTGCCAGGAAGACGATAAAACCACCAAGCGGCCATACAGCACCCGGTATATCGGCTCACTGGTTGCTGATGTACATCGAAATCTGATACGCGGAGGTATTTTTATTTATCCCGGCACATTAAAAAATCCGAATGGTAAATTACGTTTGTTGTACGAACTGGCACCCATGGCATTTATAGTTGAGCAGGCCGGCGGCAAAGCTTCGGATGGATTTCGACGAATAATGGACCTTGAACCTTACGATTTGCATCAGCGTGCACCGGTATTTATCGGATCAATTGAAATGGTATTGAAAGCTGAAGCATTTATGCGCGAATATTCGCCGGATTTTGTTAAGAAAATGTAAGAATTTAGGATTCCGGCAGAAAATCCTGAAACTTTCAAACCCTTCGAAACTTTCAAACATTTAAAACCTTAAAAACAAGCCTATTTAAAAACAAATAATCCCACCCGTTATCGCAGTCTTTATCAGAATAGCCGTATTTTTTGCATTAAATTTCAATAAAAGATTTTTACGGTGGCTATCAACTGTCCAGCAACTGATAAACAGCTTTTCGGCAATTTCCTGGTTTGTAAGGCCGTCGGCAATAAGTTTCAGTACTTCCACTTCACGGCGGGTAAGAAAAGGCAGGTCGCCATTAGTCGCTAATTTACCATTAAGCAAATCACTTACACTTTTACTGATGTATTGTTTGCCTGCAATAATTTGTGTAATGGCTTCGAGTATTTCGATTGTATCCGAACTTTTCAGGATAAATCCATCTGCACCGGCAGCCAGCATCTGGTCAACCACATGGCGTTGCTCGATGGAGGTTATTGCGAGTATTTTTAAACTTGCAAACCGCGATTTTGCTATACGGCAAAACTCAATCCCACTCATATCGGGGAGGTTAATATCCAAAAGAATAATTTCAGCCTTGTTCCCGTTTAGCCATGCAAGACCATCATGTGCTGTAGTAACAGTATGACATGCCAGTTCAAGCTCGGAATTTTTTATAAGTTGATTAAGGCTTTCACATACAATCGGGTGGTCTTCGACAATCAGAGCTTTTTGCATACCAGCAGCTTAACAGTGCAGCTAAGATAATAAAAATTCCACTGTTGCTTCAGTTCCTTTTCCGGGAGTACTTTCTATTTCGAAACTACCATTGTTGGCCGTAACCCGATCGCGGATACTCATCAATCCTTTTCCTTCGCCTGATTTATTTTCGGTATCAAATCCTTTCCCGTTATCGACAACCTGTACACACAACCTGTCAATATCTGCAATCAGCTGAAGGTCAATTTTTGCAGCACCCGAGTGTTTCATTGCATTATTTACCAGTTCCTGTGTAATTCGGAAAACAGTAAGTTCAAGTTGTGATTCGAAACGGATATCAGCTCCAAAAAAGCTAAAGCTAAGTTTTGTTGATGGATTCTTGCTCATTTCACTGATAAAGTCGTGCAAAGCCGTTTTCAGACCATAGTGATTAAGCGTTTCGGGCATCAGGTTATGTGCCACCCTGCGCAATTCGCTTATAGAGGTGTCGAGCAGCGTTATGGCATGATCGAATGCCTTCGCATTTTCGCTTGTAATTATCGAATTTCCTTTCATAGCTGACAGATTTATTTTTACTCCCGAGAGCATACCGCCAAGTCCGTCGTGCAA
>JBBQGD010000127.1:0-9789 GCA_038322655.1 Bacteroidales bacterium
GAAGCAATAGTTGAGAAAGTATCTTTGGAAATCACATTCTCCTTCAATATCAGCAATTTTGAATTATCGCGTACTTCGAGCGGAAACTGGGCAATTTGCTCAGCCGGCAACGGATAGTTATAATCTTCAATACGGATATTGTGAAGGGATTCGAGCATAATTTGCTAAAATTTCAGGGGGCAAAATTACGGTTTTTATGACTTCTGTCTTCTCATTTATAATGTATGTAAACAAAAAGAGCCGGATTGCTCCGGCTCTCAAAAATCAATATAGAGTATTATTTTGTTACTAATACTTTTTTGGCGTAACTGCGGGTATTGTTACTCAAAACTACTGTATATAACCCTTCATTCGAGTTGTTCAGATCGATCTGCGTAATATTAGTACCATTAAAGCTAGTATTATTCTGTTTCCAGACAATTGCCCCAAGGTTGTTATATATTACAATATTGAAAACTTCATTGCCCGTTGATTTAAGCTTGACGTTCAATATGCCATGACTTGGATTTGGATAAATTTCAAATATTTCAGAACTAACTTTACTTATAGAAACATCAAGAACTGAAATTGAATTTGAAGGCTCTGAAGCACAACCATTTACAGTAACTATAGTATAATAAACACCGTTAGATGTTACTTGATGTTTTTGTTCGATTGAGCCTGTAAGTTCAATTCCATCCTTATACCATTGATTGCCTGAAACCGCATTGCTTATTAGTGTATCATAGCTATGGACGATAACAGGAGTGGCTGGAGTTGGTTTTATCGTCAGAGGCCCATTCACAAAAGTAATGAGATAATTGATTGAGGTTAACCCTGAAGGTTCAATTGAATAAGTTGACGGATCAATAGCTGTTATTGCTGATCCCCCAAAAACAAGGTTTCCGGTAAGTACACTTGGATCTTCTGAATTAACAAATCCCTCGTAGGTAACGGTATAATCACCAGAGAATATTAAGTTATCAAAACACTTTATTTTATCCTCAGCAAAAACAGTCAACTCTTTAGTTTCTATTGTGTAGACTGGAACAGTAGCAACAGATAAACTATAATTAGTCCCTGCAGTGAGCGAACCCAAACTAAACAGATAATCTCCGGCATTTTCTCCGGCAACACGTCCCATCGAACCAGTAATGACATCTGTTCCGATTAAGGAAGGAGCAAAAGTATAACTGAAAGTAGTAGGCTCAACTGAACCATACACTTTCTTTTGGCCTGCAACGGGTGTAATTACTACAGGCATAGGAGTAATGCTGAATGATGGTGTAGCCGCAATTGATAAGCTGTAGTTTGCCCCTACAGAAACTGTACCTAACGTAAAAGCATACTCTCCGACATTTTCTCCGGCTGTACGTTCCATCAAACCAGTAAATCCATCTGTTCCGACTAAAGCAGGTGTAAACGTATAGCTAAAGAGAGCAGGATCAGCAGAGCCATAAATTTTTGATTGGCTGGCATCTGGTGTAATAACTACAGGCAGAGGAGTAATGCTGAATATTGGTGTGACAGCAATTGATAAGCTGTAATTAGCCCCTGCAGAAAGAGTACCTAAGGTAAAAGGATAATCTCCGACATTTTCTCCGGCTGTACGTTCCATCAAACCAGTAAAGGCATCTGTTCCGACTAAAGCAGGTGTAAAAGTATAGCTAAACAGAGCAGGATCAGCAGAGCCATAAGCTTTTGATTGGCCAGCAACTGGTGTAATTACTATAGGCAGAGGCGTAATGCTGAATGTTGGTGTGGCAGCAATTGATAAGCTGTAGTTTGCCCCTGCAGAAAGAGTACCTAACGTAAAAGCATAATCTCCGACATTTTCTCCGGCTACACGTTTCATTAAACCAGTAATGACATCTGTTCCGATTAAGGAAGGAGCAAAAGTATAACTGAAAGTAGTAGGCTCAACTGAACCATACACTTTCTTTTGGCCTGCAACGGGTGTAATTACTACAGGTATAAGAGTAATGCTGAACGTTGGTGTTGCCGCAATTGATAAGCTGTAGTTAGCCCCTGCAGAAAGAGTACCTAAGGTAAAAGCATAATCTCCGGCATTTTCTCCGGCTGTACGTTTCATTAAACCAGTAATAACATCTGTTCCGATTAAGGAAGGCGCAAAAGTATAACTGAAAGTAAGAGGCTCAACTGAACCATACACTTTCTTTTGGCCAGCAATTGGCGTAATTACAACAGGTATAGGAGTAATGCTGAATGTTGGTGTGGCAGCAATTGATAAACTGTAGTTAGCCCCTGCAGAAAGTGTACCTAACGTAAAAGCAAAATTTCCGACATTTTCTCCGGCTACACGTTTCATTAAACCAGTGATGACATCTGTTCCGATTAAAGAAGGTGCAAAAGTATAACTGAAAGAAATTGGCTCAGTTGAATTATAAATTTTTGCCTGACCGGCACTTGGATTTATGACAATTGGCTTTGGTGCAACTGTTAAAGTAGCATTACCATTTGTAGTAATGGTTTCCGTGCAATATCCATTTATTTCACAACGGTATTTATAGCCACTCATTGCAACAGTCGGTATTGATATATCAAGAGTTGAAGTAGTAGTGTTTGAATAAATACCTCCTTCTGTAATATTTGTAAAGCCTGTTCCTGTATTTAGCTGCCAATGATAAGAAGAAGCATTAGTTACAACAACCGAAAAACTAGCTGCTTCACCATAGGTTACTATCTTATTACTCGGTTCTACTGATATAACCGGTGCGGAGCAAGGTGTATATTCCCAGAAATCATTGAGTGGAGTGTAAGAGCTGTTAAATCCTGTTCCAACATATGCTTTGTTTGAAGTGGCGAATCCAGTAGAAAGAGTCCTGGATTGACCGCCAAAAGAAGCTCTTTGAGTCCAAGTATCCAAAGTAGGATTATATTCCCAAAAATCATTTGTATACCCGCCACTTCTATCACCCAGTCCTATATATCCCTTTCCTCCAACGGCTAAACCGACTGCTTGAAACCTGCCAATTCCGCCAAAATCAGCTTTCTGTGTCCATGTATCTATTGAGGGATCATATTCATAAAAGTATTTTTCTTTAATCCCATCATTACCAGTTCCCATATAGCCTTTGCTTTCAATACTAAAACCTACCGGCCAGCCAACTGGAAGACCCAGAATATCATGCTTCTGAATCCAGGTATCGTTTGTAGGATCATATTCCCAAAAATCAGCACCTCTTACAACAGGACTCATAGAAATTACCCCTGCGCCTAAATAAGCTTTGGAGCCAATGGTAAAAGTGAAAGCACCTTGTCTTGGCAGGCCAGGAAAGTCATTTTTCTGTGTCCAATTATTTGTAACAGGATCAAATTCCCAAACATCTTTTTTTGGAGTACCATCATCACCACATGCCACATATCCTTTATTATTGACACTGAAACCATTTGCAGATGCTCTTGCAGTACCGGGGAAATCCGCCTTTTGCGTCCAGCTATCAGTTGATGGATCGTATTCCCATAAATCATTTTGATAGCCACCATTAATATCTCCTAATCCAATAAATCCCTTTTCTCCAATTGCAAAACCAACTGCCTGACCCCTGCTCGGTCCGGTAAAATCAGCCTTTTTTGTCCAGGTATCAGGTACTTGAGCAAAAGAATGAAAAGTGAGGGATGTTAATAGGATACAAAGAATAGCGATAATAGTAAAGTTTTTTTTCATATACATTTTGTTTTAGTTTGTTAATAATACATTTAATTTTTTTAATTCATACAATGTTACAGTAGGAGGCATTTCTCCATTTTTCAACTTTTTTATTACAAGACATGCTACATTTGCTGCATCTTTTTTTGATTTAAAGCCCTCATTACCAGATAATCCCGGTATGCTATTTTGATGAATAAATATTTTTTCATCTTTGTAAATATCATAGCACCATGTGCCATTATTTGAAGGAACAATTTCGTATGTATAATTAGTAATTAATTGTTTTTCACTTCCCGAATCTTGAGCTTCAGCTTTCCCATCATTTCTCTGACCATTGGAAGTGAAAGAGCATATCACCATGAGGAAAAATATAATCTGCTTCATATTCATGGGTTTAATCTCAACTATGCTGATTTAATATTGCTTAAAGAATTGATCATTGATTCAAAAAGCAAAATGAAAATTTGTAAGTCTTGATAGCAACACAAAGATAGTTTAAAAAAATCATTTATGATAGTATTTTAGAACTAAACTTAGTTATTTTTAGGTGAGACTTTTGGGGAATGGCAAACTTTTTCATTCCAATCTATGGTCAATCGGACAAACAGCTATATTATTTTAATTTGGCTTTTATTCGCTATTTTTCATTCAGCTTAGTAAATGTTAATAAAAAATCTTTACTTACGAGAAACTTAAAGGCTATTTTTCAATAAAAAATCACACAATATTATATTAATTTTATCAATATAAAATCTGGATTAGTATTTGTTTTTCATTACTGAAGTTTAAAAAAACATTTTAATGTTCTATTTAAAGGGATTTAAAACAATAAGTATACCAATTTTCTATATATCCTAATATCAATCATATAGTAACTTTCATTAAGAAGCTAATTTTTCAAATTGAATAAATTATTCCAAAATGATACTATCTTTTTAGCTTTCTATCAGCATTTTATTTGACGGTACTATTGGCCCTTTGATAAGATATTAATCATAATACTTACAAGAGTTATTACACATTTAGACCGCTTGTTCCTGACATCAGGTTGTGTGGGTCCAATTACTTTTAGAGTGTTAGAGTAAGTACAAATTGTGGGGTTCCTTCTGATTTACTTTTGCGTGTGTGTTGACAATTGTTTTACAACTCAAAGTTTTACCTAGACTAAATATGGGTTTATTCCCTGTTATTTGTATATTTTGTAATAATTGAATTTCTTAGTCCAATATACATTTCGGTAACAGAATTCATCAGTTCATTAGAATAAGATGTAAGATATTCCTGTGCTTCTTTCGGGCTTTTCTTATAGAGATTCTGTGCCTTCAGTTCTATTTGGTTTTGTTTTGCAAATATTTCATTTTCAAATGGATCGCGCACAGCATGCACATCTTTAATTATCTCCTGAAATTTCAGGTTGGCAAGGTTATCTACAAAGTCGATGGCCCATCGTGCCGATTTTTCGTCATATTTATTGGGATCATAAATATTGTAAGTTTCAGCAACTGAAAGGTTGCCGGCATAAATCGGAACATAAGGACTAAAATATGGATTGTCGAGGTAAACCCAGTAAACACCACCTATTTCATTGGGCAGCCAGCCACGAAGCTGGCATATCATACCGTAATGCCCACGGTGACGCGCAACCGGACGGCGATAGGTCTGTTTTATCAATTTACGCATGTCGCTTCCCGGAAATGGCGTAGCCAAAGGGCTTTTTACATAATTCCCTTTCCCATCAGGTACCAGCCATTCTGGATAGGACGTCATATCATAAATAGTACCTTCGAATGTGGATCGCTGAAAAGCAACAATATCCTGAACTGAGATTTTTTTCTCAGGAGTGGCTGAAAAAGGGTAAAGCGAAAGTGGCTCAACAACCTGGTAATAGGGTTCCATTCCTTTATACGGATTCGCAGGATCGAGAAAACGATTCGGCCATTTTTTGAGATTTGGAGTAAAAGTCTGGTAGAACAACCAAAACCTACTGGTCGCAAACTCTTCGGGTAAAGGAGTGTAGGCATCCTGCCAGATAAAAGGTTTGCCAGAAGCCGGATTGTACCAACCCCGGTCGATAGCTTCCTGCATATAGTTGGCCGAAACCATAAAGTTCTTTTTGTCTGCAGCATTTATTTCTTTTATAATGCTCCAGTTCGGTATCATGGTGGCCTGGTCGTCGTCAATGCGCTGTGCAGCCCAGATAGCTCCCGGCTTTTTGCTTTCAGGAGTCCATCCCGGACCTACGCCGAATACTTCTAGAACCCATGCTTCATCCGTATCTGCAATTACCAGTGATTCGGAACCGTCGCCTGAGGAGGGTACAAAACCGTATTTTGTCATTAATTCACCTATAAACAGGGTTGCTTCGCGAGCTTTCTTAAACCGCTGCAATGCAAAAATCATTGCCTGTTCAATGGTCATAATCTGTTTCCCGGTTTCGAGTGTTACAATCAACTCTTCTCTTTGTGATGTTGTACTCTCGGCAATACCTAACTGATATTCATTTAGGTGTGAATAAGCCGATTGGAAATAAGCATACGTTTTTTCGACCTGGGGAATATAACCGACAATTTTTCCATCATCGTTCAGGGGCCGGTCCGCATCCAGAATTCCCCAATATACCGGAGCTTTATCACCTGGCTTAAAACTTTGTGCCGGTACCCTGAATATCCTGGAATCCGGTCCAGTATCGGTATGGGAAATCATAACCGAACCATCTGCAGTTGCTTTTTTGCCGACAACAATCACTGTGCAGGCATAAGTCTCAGAAGCCATCAAAGCAACAAAAGTGAATAAAGGGAAAAGGAATCTAATCAGTTTCATATGGGAAGGAGTTTGTGTAATATCGAAATTTTTGCCCAAAGATAAAGAAACTTACTCTGCAGTAAGTTATATAATTTTGAATTGATAACTATAATTCCGGAAGGGACTGAAATGGTAGTTATATCGGGCTCAATTTAAATGCCTCGAAATCATGTTTACGGCTTTGAATTAATTTGTTAAATTTGCAGTTCATATTTTTACTCTTGGTAGCGCTTCTCAAAAAAAAGAAAATAAATAAGGACGAGGCACCCGAAAAGGAAATGTCTTTCTGGGACCATCTCACCGAACTTCGTAAACGTCTTGTTCGCATGGTGTTTGCCTGGGTTGTAATGTCGGTAGTAGCTTTTGCCAACAGCAGGTTTATTTTTGATAAGATATTACTGGCTCCCAAGGATACTTCTTTTGTTACATATAAATGGCTGTGCAAGCTCGGCGAATTATTACATGTTGACAATCTTTGTCTTCCGCCAATGTCTATCACCATTATCAACCTTAATCTTTCGGGACAGTTTATGACTGACATGACCGTTTCCATGTTCGGCGGTCTGATCCTGGGGTCGCCTTTTATTATATACCAGCTCTGGCAGTTTATAATGCCTGCGCTTTATGTAACTGAACGACGCTATGCCCGACGTGCAGTATTTATTATGTCCTTTCTTTTCATAGTTGGAGTTCTGTTCAGTTACTATTTTATGGTTCCCTGGACACTCAACTTCCTGGGAACATACCAGGTCAGCACGATGGTAACAAACCAAATATCATTAACATCCTACATTAGTACAGTTACTTCTACCATTCTTTCTGTTGGCGTTGTTTTTGAATTGCCGGTAGTAGTTTATGTTTTATCAAAAGTCGGTATTATAACACCCGGTTTCCTGAAAAAAAACCGCAAATATTCTTTTGTAATTATTCTAATTGTTGCTGCTGTTATTACTCCTCCTGATGTTTTCAGCCAGATAATAGTTACTGTTCCTTTATATAGTCTTTACGAAATTAGTATCCTGGTATCAAAACGGGTTTCCCCTCCACCTGATCCTGATCTTGAAGACGATGATGAAGAGGATGAAGAATAGACCTGCACATATAAATACAAAAATAAGCTGAGAATTTCCTTTTAACTTTCTTTCCTTATTCTCAGTAGTATCCTTTACTAAATTAGCCAGTTGTCATATTCCTCTACTCGTTATTATATTAGGAGAAGAGTATTAGGAGTATTATTATTGAATTTTAATTTCCGGATATGCGATTATAGGCATTAATATTTAAATTTAAGCAGATCAACCTTTAGTTTTATGGAATTATTTCTTTAAAGTATTTGATTCATGTAACCAAAACAAAATCTTTGCGTCACATGCTTAAACAATAAAACTTTTAAAGCTAATAATCATGGAAAAGAATAAACGTTTATATCGTTCAGCTAAGAGCAAGGTTTTTGGTGGTGTAGCTGGTGGAATAGCAGAGTATTTCGATATTGATCCGATAATTATCAGGTTGTTATTTGTGATCATTGCCTTTGCTGGTGGAGGAGGTGCAATAGTATACCTTATTTTGTGGATTGCACTGCCACTCGAACCAATCACCCCTTTCAATATAAATATGGGCTCAGGCGAACCTTTCAGTACTGATAATCCGGCTGAACCTTCATCTGCTGATTATACTACAGAGGCATCCAATCCTTTCAATATTCCGGTAAAACCTGAAAATCGTAACGGACTTATAGGTGGTATAGTACTTATTTCCTTAGGCTTGATTTTCCTGGCAAACAGGTTTATCCCTAATATTAATTTCCACGACATTTGGCCTCTTGTTCTTGTAATATTAGGAGGTGTGCTGATTGCTACCAGTTTTGCCGAACGTAAAAATGACACAAAAGAAAAAGAATAGTGTTAATTCAATATTTAAGTCAAGTAATTTTTCAAACAAATAAAAACCGAATACTATGAGCTACCGTAAAATATTCTGGGGACTTTTGCTGGTTTTAATTGGCATCCTTTTTATCCTTAAAAATACCGGCGTCCTTTATTTCAGCTGGCATAGCATGTGGAACTTGTGGCCTGTAATTCTTATCCTTTGGGGAATATCAATTATTCCAGTTAAGGATTGGATAAAACTGGTGCTTTCTTTTGTAACTGTCATTATCACATTTTTTGCCGTACAGCAATACGGTCCCAAGGACAATCATAACTGGAATTTCGAATGGAATGATAAAAATGATCGCGGCGATAACGACAACGTAACTGCATATAATAATGTAATGTCCGAAGACTTTGATTCACTTACAAAGTATGCCGAGCTTAAACTCAATATCGGGGTAGGTAAATTTAGAATCAGTGACACTACCAACAAGCTGATAGAAGTAAAACACGACAATAACAATGCAAATTATTCAATGACAGCTAAGGCAGAAGATAGTCTGACTATCATTAATCTTTCACTCGAAAAAGGTGAATTCAATGAAGGTAAAGTGAATAACAATGTGAATATGAAACTCAATCCCAGCCCGATTTGGGACCTGGATCTCAATGTAGGCGCTGCTGAAGTTGATTTTGATCTTTCAGGTTTTAAAACCCGCAACCTGAAAATACAGGGTGGTGCATCGGATATTGACATTAAAATCGGAGCAGCACTGCCGCTAACTGATTTAAAACTTGAAGCCGGTGCAGCATCCATTACCCTTCGTGTACCTGAAAGTGCCGGATGTGAAATTATTTCCAACACTTTTATGTCGAGCAAGGATTTTAAAGGATTTACAAAAGTCGCGAATCAAAAATATCAAACTCCAAATTTTGCAACAAGCACCAACAAAATTATGATTAACCTTCAGGCCGGTGTTGCCAGGGTTGATGTTATACGGTATTAGAGGAATCTGAAAGGTTTGCAGGTTTAAGAGTTTGACCGTTCTTATCAGCTTGCAGACCTTTCATTTCCAGTTTTCTTATAATAGTATTTTTATATCTGAATAAGGAATATCGAATCTAGATCAGTGTTATGCCTCATAAATCCAGCAATTTCAAATTTAATTATTTTCAAATCAAAGTTTTATAAAATGAAAACTATCAAAATTTCATTGGCTTTAGTAGTGATTTTATATTTTAGCATATCACTATGTTTTGCACAGGATGTGACTAATGTTAAAGGCCCTCAGACACTGGCAGAGTTACAGGATTCAATTCGTGAAATATTAAAAGAAACCAATACGCCAGGTGCTGGTGTAGTTATGGTATCGGGCGATGAAACCATAATGCTTGAAGGGTTTGGTAAGGCAGATAAAGAAAACAATATTGATGTGAACGAAAATACCTTGTTTCGGCTTGGTT
>JBBQGD010000128.1:0-9648 GCA_038322655.1 Bacteroidales bacterium
GTCGATTGCCGGAGGATTTTACAGTAGAAACCCTGCTCTCAAAACATCCTTCCAGACCATATAACAAAAATATTGCCGACATCTTTTTTAAAGCAGGGTTTATTGAAGCCTGGGGACGGGGTATTGCAAAAATTATCAATGGATTTATTCACGAAGGACTTGATGCACCAGTCTTTCAGGCAACAATGGGTGGTATTTTAGTAACCATAAAAAGAAGAGTTTCTGATGGTAGTGTTTCAAATCATCAAAAAAAATACGCTGATAAGGACAAGGATAATGACACTGTTAGAGTCACCGATAATGTCACTGATAATGTCACTGATAATGTCACCGATAAAGTCACAGATAATGTCGTAGATAATGTCACAGATAATGTCACAGATAATGTCACAGAAAATGTCACAGAAAACAGGCAAAAAGTGATTATAGCTTTATTGAAGCAAAGTCCGGATATTTCCACCTCAAGCTTAGCCAAACAACTAAATGTCGCAAGGAGAACCATTGCCAGAGATATTGATAATTTAAAACAAATAGGCCTTCTTTACCGTATCGGCCCCGACAAAGGAGGCTATTGGCAAATAAACGATCCCGATTAAACAAAACCAAATCACAACTCATATCAATAAAATGACTATCAGTTCTGTCAATACAGCCAAAAGCAATCTTAAATAGGACCACTTTTACTCGCTTCGGCTGGCTTCGGCTCCGCTCAGCCACCGTCGCTCAGCGCATCGCTATTCACTACTTAAGTTCATTATTCAAAATATTTACACAGCAAAAAGCTAATTTTCACTAATTTTGTACTTTCAAAATCAAATCATTGAGCCATGGAAGCAATATATAAACTCAAAGCCAGTGAAATCAATCCAGGTCTTATGGATGCAATTAAAAAGCTATTTAGTGGTAAAGAGATCACTATTACTATAACCACTGAACCCGATGAAACAACTTACCTGACAATGAATCCGGCAAATGAAAAACATCTGATTGATAGTATGGCAGAAGAACCTGCAGCCCATTTCACACCAGAAGAATTCAAAGAAATGGTTGGTAAATTGTAACCCACGACGGTACAATGAAAAATATAGTCTTTTCCGGTAAAGCCTGGACCGATTTTATTGAATGGTCTAAAACTGACCGGAAAGTTTTTGACAAAATTTCTCTTTTAATTGAGGAAACATCACGCACACCATTTAAAGGAATTGGTAAACCTGAGCCTTTGCGTCATCAGTTTAAAGGATATTGGTCACGCAGAATTTCGGAAGAGCACAGGTTGGTATATGCCGTAAATGAAAATGACATCCGTATTATTTCTTGCAAATACCACTACCAGGACTAGAATTAAAATCATAAGCCAGTAAGCCTAAAATAGCCTTAAATATTACCATTATTCGTTACTTAAGCTCACCGCAAGCATCAACACTGCCAAAAGCAATCTTAAGTAGAACCACTTTTCACTTTTCACTTTTCACTTTTCACTTAATAACGCTTCCTGTTCTTCTTTTGATATTTTCTTCCAGCAAACACCCCTGAAATCGCAGGGATACGGATTCATACATTGCTTACCAGGCTGTATATCAGGTGACTTATCACGTTTCAATACGTCAAGCATCTGGCTGATTCCACCCTGAACCCTCGATTCATTAGCCTCACATTCAGTTGTAACATCAGTAAAAATAAACACTTCATTTAAATCTGCTGTTTCTGTTAATTCGAAATCAGCGTTCCGGTGGATCAGGAAAAATTTCCCGGGTCTCAGACCAGAAGCATTTATAACATGGTATTGAAGGAATGCATCATTATAATAAACATTGCTTAATGCAAGGCTGCTTTTTACCTCATAGGCATTGTAACCATTATCTTGCTTTACCAGGATATCAAGCGCTACAATAACATCATCAGCTATGAAACAGGCTTCGTATATCACCGGAAGTCCTTCACTGATAAGTTGAGCCGTTTTTAAGGCAGATGGTTTTCCGGGTCGTGGCATCACAATTCCCCCCGGAAAAAGTTGCTGGGCTACCTTCCCGACTGCATGACCTCTTGCAAATTTGGCTAATTGTTCTTCAGTGATCTTATCCCGGAGGTAAGGCCTGAATTTATTAAGATACAAGGATTTGTTGCATTGCAAGCCACGTATATAGGTAGATTTTGAAAGTATATATTCAGACATGAATTATTTATTTAAAACGTTAGCTAACGGGCATGAAAATTACCACTTAATAGAACAGAAAATGCAATTTCGGAAATATTTCAATTAAAAAGACACGCCGATGAAGCATAAACACAATGTCGAAAAGAAAGTTTTGAATTGAGTCAAGCATATAAAATCATCATTTGTGAAAACATAATAAGATTGATTGTAATTTAGCCTGGCTTTGCAAACTGGTATTATTGTTACATCATGTCGAAGTCAATAAAGCAACAAATCCTAACCAGGTAGTTGGTTATTTATTAATAAATTTGATGTAAAACATAAAAATATCATAAGAATGCTCTATACTAAACTATATAATTTGCTTAAGGATATATCAACTTATGAGGATGATTCCATCCGCATTGACGATAATACTGAAATATTAAATTTTGATTTTAACTCCCTATCTTACAACATCTTATCAGGCAATGAAATTTACCATTGCAAAAACCACAATTTATCATTTAAGTGTGATGATTCCTGCAATGCCAGCGTTGAAGGAATAAATAAAAATATAGATATTTCTGATATTGACATTCCCGAAAATCGGAATTTCAGGTATCAGGTTTTCAAGCCTGCAGCTCATGAAAAGTTTAAAGAAGTGGTTTTATTTTTTCATGGATTTAATGAAAAGTACTGGGACAAATATTTACCCTGGGCAAAGAAAATTGCTGATGATACTGGAAAATTAGTTGTTCTTTTCCCTATCGCTTTTCATATCAACAGGGCTCCGCATTTATGGAGTGAGCCCCGGAAAATGTTTGCGTTAAGCAATCAACGCAAAAAAGCATTTCCCGATTTAATAGATTCATCACTTTCCAATGTAGCAATCAGCACGCGTCTTCATGCTTATCCTCAACGTTTTATCTGGTCAGGATTACAGACTTATTATGATGTTATCCAGTTTGTTGAAGACTGTAAAGCCGGTAATCATCCTTTAATTGAAAAGGATTTCACACTGGATTTTTTTTCATATTCAATAGGCAGTTTGCTGGCGGAAATATTGAAACTCACCAATTACAATAATTACTTTGGTAAGTCAAAACTTGTAATGTTCTGCGGAGGAGCAGTATTTAACAGGCTTTCGCCGGTATCAAAATTTATAATCGACAGCGAAGCCAATGCGGCGATGTATAGCTACCTGGTTGAGCATCTGAGCATTCACATGGAAAAAAACCCGAGAATGAAACATCATTTGGGGGAATTACATCCAGAAGGAATGGTATTTCGTTCCATGTTGAAATATTCGGAAATGAGGCAGCATCGCGAAGAAACATTCAGAAAAATTTCAAAACAAGTACTGGCAATTACCCTCGAAAAAGACACTGTTATCCCGACTTATGAAGTAATCAATACGCTGCAAGGTGCTAAACGGGACATTCCTATTGAAGTCCAGGTCCTTGATTTCCCTTACGAATACAGGCATGAGGACCCGTTTCCCATAACCGAATCAATCAGTGGACTGGTTGATGATTCGTTTAATTTGGTTTTCAAAAAAGTTTCTGATTTTCTCAATGCTTAATATCTGAATAAAAAAAGCCTTGGTTTGTATCGATTTACAAAACAAGGCTTTATTTAAAACAGGTAGTGTATTATTTCAATCCACGACGTTTCAACAATGGATCCAGTGATGGTTGCTGTCCCCTGAATTTTTCGTATTGTACCATTCCTTCGTCATCTCCTGATTCGGCCAAGCAGAACTTACGGAATTTGGCAGCCAGCTCAGGATTAAAAATATCGCCTGATTGTTTAAAATAGTCAAAAGCATCAGCATCAAGCACTGCTGCCCAAATATAAACATAATAGCCTGCAGCATATCCACCGCTGAAAATATGGGCAAAATAAGTTGAGCGATAGCGAGGTAATATTTCAGGTATAAGACCGATCTTATTCATTGCATCCTTCTCAAAAGTATTTGGTTCAACGTTTGCCGGAGCTGCCAGTTCATGGTAATCCATATCAAGTATGGAAGCAGCAAGGTATTCAACAGTAACAAATCCCTGATTGAATAAACCGCTTTTTTCAATTTTTTCAATCAATTTATCAGGAATTATTTCTCCGGTCTTGTAATGCTTTGCATACATTCTCAATACCTGTGGATCAGCAGCCCAGTTTTCCATTACCTGCGATGGCAATTCAACATAATCCTGCGGAACATTCCCGGCAGTACGGCTATATTTCCCCAATGAGAAAAGACCATGCAGAGCATGTCCGAACTCGTGAAACAAAGTGGAGGTTTCATCAAAATTAAGTAAAGCTGGCATATCACCTGTAGGCGGAGTAAAATTCAATACCATCGAAACCACAGGATCAACTTTCTTACCATTTTCCCATCCAGCCGACTGAAAATCAGTACACCAGGCACCACCACTTTTACTAGCACGTGGAAAATAATCTAGGTATAAAATACCAAGGTGTGAACCATCGGCTTCTTTTACCTCAAAGGTTTCTACATCTTTCTGATAAACCGGCAGATTTGTCACTTTTGTAAATGTGATTCCATATAACTTCCCGGCAACGGCAAACATTCCGTTACGTACGTTTTCGAGGCTGAAGTACGGTTTAATTTCGTTTTCATCGAGATCATATTTCAACTTGTGAAGTTTTTCGGCATAAAACCACCAATCCCACGACTGGATTTTAAACTTGGCACCTTCGTCGTCTGCAATCTTTTGCATTTCAGCAAGTTCAGCTTTTGCAACCGGCAACGATGCAACCATGAGTTTATCAAGGAAAGCATCAACTGTAGCAGGAGTTTTAGCCATATTTTCATCAATAACATATGCAGCATAAGTATCAAAACCGAGCAATTTGGCTCTTTCTGCACGCAACCTTACAATGTCAGTCAGAGTTTTCTTATTATCATTTGCATTATCATTATCTCCGCGCATAAAATAGCCACGGTAAATTTTCTCTCGTAATTCACGGTTTTTGGCATATTGCAGAAAAGGAATAAGGCTAGGCTTTGCAAGAGTAAACAGCCATTTCCCTTTATCACCATCTTTTTCAGCAGCTTCGGCAGCAGCAGAAATAACACCATCAGGCAAGCCATCCAGGTCAGATTTATTATCAATTACCAGCTTAAAATTCTTATTTGTCTCGGCAAGCAGGTTATTTCCAAACTTTAACGAAAGTGACGAAAGTTCTTCATTTATTTTACGCAACTGATCCTGCTGCTCCTTATTCAAATTTGCACCCTGCCGTTCGAAATCGCGGTAGTACTTTTCTACAACGCGGACTTGCTGTGCATCAAGGCCAGTTTCTTTTCGTTTGTCATATACTGTTTTAATGAGTGCAAAAAGCTTTGCATTCATTGAAATATCATCGTTGTGTTTTGAAAGCAATGGTGACACTTTTTCAGCAATACTCTGTATCTGATCACTGGTATTTGCTTCGGTCATGTTAAAAAACACTTTACTTACCCGTGTCAGCATCTTCCCCGACTTGTCAAAAGGAAGAATCGTATTTTCAAAAGTAGGTTCTGCAGCATTGTTGGTTATAGCTGAAATTTCTTCATCATGTTGCCTGATGCCTTCAATAAAAGCAGGCAGATAATCTGTAGTATCAATCTTGTCGAACGGTGGAACCTGAAAAGGAGTTGAAAACTCGGCAAAGAAAGGATTATCCTTTATTTTTTTTTCGTTCTTACAAGCTGTTATCATAATAATTGAGATTACTGAAATCAGCAGGAGACTGTTTTTCATAGGATTAGTTTTATTTAAAGTTAAAAATTCTTAAACTTATTCTGGTTGCAAATATAGAATGTTAAGCCATACTGCCAATAATATTTCAAAAAAATCATAAAGCTTTTATGGAATTTCTGCTTTCATTGCATCTTAAATACTAAGAATTATTTAAATATGTAGAGAAATCGTTTTGCTGAAAGCTTAAAACAATTGATAATAAGCATATTATGATATGGACTCCACAATTTAAATTGAATTCAACCATAATTGCGACCATATAATAAAAAGTTAAGATAAAAAGCAATGAATTAATTGATATTTATCCATACTGTAAAAAAAACATTATGAACTTAAAAAAAAAATTACTTTTGCAAGCGATATTTTTTTATTTTCTTCTTTTGCACTAAATTTGAAGATTCTATTGAAATTGTCTGATCTCAATCTAATCTCCATTAGGTAAAATGTTATTTGAATTTAAAATAGTATTACTACTGCAACAAAAAAGATGTTAATTGGTGTTTAAGGAAATAGTGTAAAGTTTTAGACAAAATTAAAACAACATGACTGGTAAAAGTTGGTTTTCAAAATTCATGATTTACTTCGGATACCTGATGGCTTTAATCTATATCGGGTTAGGAGCTATGCTTTTTGTACCAAGTGTATATCCAAATATACCGGGAGTTCTGAAATTCTCTTTTGCATTGTTTTTTATCGCTTATGGATTTTTTAGACTGGTAAAACTAATAACTAAGAAAACAGAACCAAATGATTAAAGGAGGTCTCTTGTTATGAAACGTATTTTTCTGCAAACATCATTTCTGATTACAATCATGTTGATATTATTTGTTTCAGCATGCCGCAATCCTATGGGTGTTCAACCTCTTGATGAAACTCCTACCAGGGGGAAAATTAAAATCAGTATAGATGAATCGTTCCAGTTATTGTATGACACTCAACTCTATACATTTGAGACATTATATGTAAATGCCCATATCACACCCCTTTATAAACCTGAGGTTGATGTGCTGTCTGATTTCATGAATGATTCTGTTCGTACAATTGTACTCACACGCGACCTGACGAAAGCAGAAAAAGCTTATCTTCTTGAAAACACGTTTGTTGCACGCACTACAAAAGTTGCACACGATGCTTTAGCTTTAATCGTGAATCCTTTAAACCCGGATTCTTTAATATTGGATACACAATTTGCAGATATTTTCCGTGGAAAAATAACATCCTGGAAACAAATCAATCCAAAATCAAAGGATAGACCAATAAATGTTGTGTTCGATAACAATAAATCCGGTAATGTTCGTTATTTCCGTGAAAAATTTAAATTAACCGGAAACTTTCCGTCAAATTGTTTCGCAGTTAACAACAATAAAGAAGTTATCAATTATGTAAAAAATAATCCCAACGCACTTGGTATTATAAGTGTGAACTGGATCAGTGATACCCAGGACAGCATTTCCGAGAAATTCCTTGAATCAACCAAGGTAATGGGAGTCGGAACTGATTCTTCAAATTACTGTAAACCTTACCAGGGATATATTGCTGAAGGTTCTTATCCATTTTGCCGTGATGTTTATATGATAAGCAGAGAGGCATTTTCAGGTCTTGGCACGGGTTTTGTTTCTTTTGTAGCAGGAGACCAGGGACAACGAATCATTTTAAAATCAGGACTAGTACCTGCAACCATGCCAATACGACTCATTGAAATAAAAAAAGACTAATCCATCAATTACAGAGGAGGAAACGCTATGTTACGAATTACACGAACTGTTAAAACAACTCTTGCCGGAATCGCATTGCTGGTAATTGGAACTGCTTCATTTGGACAAGATCTGAACTCAGCACTCAGGATGACTTATCAGGAGCAATTTGATGCTGCTGATAATGCTTTCAGCGCCCTGAGCGCAAAAGAGCCTGCAAATGGTAAGTATTACTACTACAGCGGTGAAAACCAGTTGGCTTCGTACTTTATTGACCCAACTAATATCCCATTTGCGTCAATAGCCAAAAAGGCAGACGAACGATTTAATCAGGGCATAGCTGCTAATCCAAACGAACCCTTAAACTATGTCGGACTGGGAAAAGTTGCCCTGATAGAAAAAAACAAAACACTCGCTGCTGAAAATTTCGCCAAAGCAGAGTCGTTTCTTCCCGCCAGGAAGAAAAAATCTGCTCTCAGCAAGCCTGAACAGGCAACTTTGCTTATTCAACTGGCTGATGCATATGCACAGGTTCAGAGTAAAGACTCTGCCCTGATTTTCGGTTACCTGAGGAGAGCCGAATCTTTAGATAGCAAAAACCCGGAATTATTTTTGGTTCGCGGTGATTATTGGTTTTATACATTAAATAATGGTAGCCGTGCAGCCGAGAACTATAAAAGAGCGCAGGATTTTTCTCCTAATTCAACCCGGGCCCGCGTCAGACTAGGTCAGTTGTATACCCGCATCAATAGCTATCAGGATGCGTTGAACTATTACGAGGAAGCTATTACTATAGATCCTTCGTTTGCACCGGCATACCTTGAAATGGGTTTTCTGTATTCCAAGATGGATCAAAAGGGAAAATCAAAAGAATACTTCAAGAAATACCTTGACCTGAGCAGCAGTAATATCGCAGCCAAACGCAGGTATGCCAATATGCTTATTCAAGCCGAAGATTATGCAGGTGCTATTGAGCAGATCAACCAGATTATGGCAATGGACTCAGTAACATATAATGACCTGAACAGGGCTTTGGCATACTCATACTTCGAACAAAAAAAATATGATGAGGCTAAATACTATATCAAAAAATTTATGAAAAATGCACCTGTTGATAAGGTAACTCCAAAAGATTATGTTTATTATGGCCGCATTTTCATTAAAAACGGACAAGACTCACTTGGAATAATTGAATTAACTAAAGGATTTGATCTTGATACTACTAATGTTGATCTTCTTTCTGAAATAGCATCTTTGTATAGTAAAGCTAAAAAATATCAGGAAGCCGGCGATACTTATAAACAAAGAATAAAATACACCAATGGTAGCATAAAAGACTACTGGAATATGGGTACTTCTTATTATTATGCTAAAAATTGGGCCGAAGCAGATACTGCTTTAGTTAAAGTGTGTAAGTTAGCCCCCGATTTTGAACCTGCGTTCCTTTTCAGGGCCAGAATATACTCTAACCTCGACCCTGATACAAAAGAAGGACTCGCAAAACCCTTCTATGATTTACTGGTTGAAAAGGCCAGTGCAGACTCTGTAAAGTATTCCAAGGATTTGTTTGAAGCATACAATTATCTTGGCTACTATTATCTTGTTAACAAGAATTATTGTGAGTCTCTAGTATATTGGGATAAAATCCTTGGAATAGATCCAACCTATGAAAATGCCAAAAGTGCAATAAAAGATTTGAAACCCCGCTGTCCTGAATTCAAACCAACGAATTTGCCTAGCCAATAGTATAAATATTGATTATCAAGTATATACATCTTAGTGGTTGCACAGTTAATTACTAAGATGTATATTTTTGTAAAAAAAATGCACCTACATTCGTTAAAGACTTTTTTAAACGCTAAATTCTTTTATCTTTGCGACTAATTACTTTAAAATCTAACAATAAACAATCAATACAATTAATTAATCCTTAATCTTAACAACAATGAGCAAAAACGGTCAATCGTTGAAAGAAACACTTCGTTCAGCTTTCGCAACTGGAGCAATTTTGATTGCCCTGGCAATCGCATTCCTGATTTACTTTTATGTATTA
>JBBQGD010000129.1:0-9565 GCA_038322655.1 Bacteroidales bacterium
CTTAACTCATATTTTATTACTTAAACCATTTATGCAATTCGAATCACTAAACATCATTGAACCCATTTTAAAAGCTGTTAAAGAAGAAGGTTATACCATTCCAACACCCATACAAGCCGAATCAATTCCCATTATTTTACGGGGCGCCGACCTTATCGGAAGCGCACAAACCGGAACCGGTAAAACGGCCGCTTTTGCTATTCCTATCCTTCAATTACTCAGTGCCAACAAAGTGTACGACCGCAAACGGAAAATCCGCAGTCTGATCGTTACACCTACCCGTGAACTTGCCATACAGATCGGCGAAAGCTTTAATGCTTACGGCCGCCATACAGGATTAACCAACACTGTAATTTTCGGTGGTGTAAATCAAAACCCGCAAACCAACACTCTACTTCGTGGTGTCGATATAGTTATTGCCACTCCCGGTCGTTTGTTAGACCTTATTAACCAGGGATTTTTAAACCTGCGTGATGTCGAGATATTTGTACTTGATGAAGCCGACCGTATGCTCGATATGGGTTTTATTCACGATGTAAAAAGAATACTGGCACTGCTGCCCAAAAGAAAACAATCTCTTTTGTTTTCGGCAACCATGCCGGCTGAAATCGTTAAGCTTGCGGCTACAATCCTGCAAAATCCATCAAGGGTTTCGGTAACGCCGGTTTCGTCAACCGTTGATATTATAAACCAGTATATTTATTTTGTCGACAAAGGGAATAAGCCATCGCTTCTTGTAAATATCCTGAAGGACGAAAGCATTAAAACCGCCCTCGTTTTTACACGAACCAAGCATGGAGCCGATAAAGTGGTGAAAATCCTTTTGAAAAACAATATCACCGCTGAAGCTATTCATGGCAACAAGGCGCAGAATGCCCGGCAGCGAGCGCTGAGCAATTTTAAGGCACAGACCACACGGGTATTGGTGGCTACTGATATTGCAGCACGCGGCATCGATGTTGACGACCTGGAATATGTGATCAATTTCGAAATGTCGAATATTGCCGAAACTTATGTTCACCGAATTGGCCGTACCGGAAGAGCCGGCGCCAAAGGAACTGCATATTCATTCTGCGATGCCGAGGAAAAGGAATTCCTTCGTGATGTTGAAAAACTGATCAACAAACGGATTCCGGTTATCGATAACCATCCTTTCCCGTTAATGGATCACAATCCAGTAAAGGAAAAGAAACAACAGGGAAGAGGAAATTCAGGCCACCAGGCGCCAAGACCTGTTGCTGCTGCCAATACGAGGAGATGGGCAGGAAGATCGAGCAGTTCGAGGTAGTTTGTCCTGATCAATTTTGGGTTATTGCAGCAGATGTTGGAAATTCATCCAATTACTGATTATCATCCGTAAACCTTATATCCTTAATATTTAACTGTATATTTTTAACCCCGTTCCATTCGTTTTCCTCGATATGGTAACAGATATTCATACTTTGTCCTTTATGAATCTGATCAAATTTCTCGCCTTGCTGAAAAGCAATTCCCGAATAAGGATCGGAGCGCACCGATTCCTGATAAACAGTCATTTTAACATGGTTTTTACCAACAATGCGTGCATGACCGGAATCTACTGTATCGCGTGTCATAAAAACCGGTGACATATTTCCCGGGCCAAATGGCGCAAACTGTTTCAATATCCGGAGGAATTTAGGTGTGATCTGGTTCAGGTTTACCTCAAGGTCAACCTCAACTTCAGGAATCAGCATTTCATCCGTAATACTTGCCGAAACTATCGAATTAAATCTTTCCCTGAACGGCTTCAGATTTTCGGGTTTCATGGATAATCCGGCTGCATACATATGGCCACCAAAGTGTTCGAGCAGATCGCTGCAGGCATCAATGGCATCGTACACATCAAAATCTTTTACTGAACGGGCCGATCCGGTAATCAAACCATTCGATTGCGTTAAAACTACCGTTGGCCGGTAATAGGTTTCAGTTAAGCGCGAAGCTACAATCCCGATAACACCCTTGTGCCAATCAGGATTAAAAACTACGGTTGCCTTTGCCCTGCGCAGTTTATCATCTTTTAAAATAATATCAAGGGCTTCCTGAGTAATTTGAGTATCAAGGGTACGGCGTTCGGTATTAAAATCGTTGATTGTTTGTGCAATATCAGCGGCTGTTTCCATATCCGGCGAAACCAGCAGTTTTACTGAATTACGGCCACTTTCGATACGTCCGGCGGCATTAATGCGCGGGCCAACAACAAAAACCATATCACTGATTGTGAGTTCACGGATGAAAAGCAATCCTGCATCTTCTCCGTCTTTGGCGATCTCTTCATCAGGTTTGCGTACAATATTAGCTACAGCCAAAATTGATTCAATACCTGGCCGAGGGTTGGTATTGATGAGTTTTAAACCAAAGTGAGCAAGAATGCGGTTTTCACCTATAATCGGAACTATATCCGAAGCTATGCTGATGGTAACCAGGTCGAGGTATTTGTATAAGCTGTCAAAAGCAATATCATGTGTTTGGGCATAAGCCTGTATTAGTTTAAAACCAACACCGCAGCCCGAAAGTTCGTCGAAAGGATAGGTTGAATCAATTCGTTTTGCATCTAGCACAGCAATAGCAGCAGGCAATTCGTCACCCGGCCGGTGGTGGTCGCAGATAATAAAATCAATGCCTCGATCAGCGGCATATTTAACCTTATCAACCGATTTTATACCACAATCGAGGGCTATTATCAGCGAGAAATTTTCTTTTTGCGCATAATCAATTCCCTGGGTTGAAATGCCATACCCTTCGTTGTACCGGTCCGGTATATAATAATCGAGGTGTTCAAAACCATTTTCTTTCAGGAAAGAGTAAACGAGCGAAACGGCCGTGGTTCCATCCACATCATAATCGCCGTAAACCAGGATTTTCTGGCCGTTGGCTTTGGCAGTTTCGATGCGGTCAATGGCTTTGCCCATGTCGTTCATCAGGAACGGATCATGTAACTGGGAAAGATCGGGTCTGAAAAATGCTTTCGCCTCTTCGAAACTTGTAACTCCACGTTGCACAAGCAATTCAGCCAAGGCATTTTCAATTCCCAGGGCGCGGGCTATGCCCGTTACCAGGGATGTATCGCCTTTCTGTTTAAGTACCCAGCGTTTTTCCATATAGTAAGCTCTAAGGCAAATATAGCCAGATTATTGAATAATTACAATACTTTTTCAGGATTCGGTATCAAAAACGAAATGCCTGAAAAGCAATATTAAAATGTAGATCGCATAGCATCAACAGGATCGAGGCGTGAAGCCGACCAGGCCGGAAATAATCCTGATATTAATCCTATAATAGCTGAAACTGACATTCCCAATGTAATATTCTTTATGCTGAGCACCAGTTCCATGCCTGCAAATTTGGTTACAAGCACTGTTCCAATATAAATAAGAAGCAGGCCGAATAATCCGCCAAGCATGGATAGGAAAACAGCTTCGAAAAGAAATTGCTGCAAAATGAATGCATTTCTGGCTCCCAGCGATTTCTGGATACCAATCTGTGCTGTACGTTCCTTGACTGAAACAAACATAATGTTTGCAATACCGAAACCGCCGACAAGCAACGAAAAACCACCTATTATCCATCCCACTATGGCAACCACTCTGAATATTGAGTCGAAACCCTGTGTGATAATACTTGTTTCATTGATAGCAAAATTGTCTTTTGCTGTAGGCTTAACTTTTCGAATTGATCGCATAACTCCTGTCAATTCATCACGCAAGGCATCGTTCGAAATATTTGGCTTGCTCCTCACCATAATTGAAGAACCGATGTTGTCGCTGTTCAGATCGATAAAGTTACGGGCAAAATTTACAGGGATCATTACCATATTATCTTTTGAACCTCCAAAAGCACTTTCTCCTTCTTTTTTAAAAACGCCTATAATCTGAACTTTGCGACCAAAAACATGTACCTCTTTCCCGATAGGGTCATCTATATTATCCAAAAGCACCTCTATAATTTTAGCCCCTACTACTGCCACAGGGCTCCCGCTTTGCGACTCAGCATAGGAAAAATACCTGCCTTTTTCGATGTTAAGCACATCAACTTTTTCATAATCCTGAGAAACACCGTTGATACTGGCATTTTCGAAAGTAATTCCGTTTTGCTTTATGGTTCGCCGGGTACCCACAGTATAGGCAACCGCATCACTCAAGTTGCTTCGTTTTTGAATTTCCTCCATTTCCTGGTAGCTGGTTTCCGGACGTTTCATATACTCCCACCATGCATAGTTCGCATCACCCATAGCCCAAGGCCATTTCTGAATAAAAAGCACATTGCTGCCCAGTTCTTCAATGTTTTTGCGTAATTTCATTTCGATACTGTCGAAGACAGTAAGTACCGAAATAACCGAAAATATTCCTATTGTAATGCCTAACAGCGACAAAAATGTTCGGACTTTATTAGCAACTATTGCCTGTCGTGCAAAAGCAAACGACTCACGAATTAATCTCAGATAAAGCATGACTTGGTTCTTATATTTTTTAGATTTATTTAAATGTATTCTGAATTCAAAAAGTTTCAGGTTTCAATGTTTCATGTAGACCAAACTTTATAAGTTTCAGGTTTGATTGTTTCAGGCTTCATGTTAATCAGGGTCAAAGAGGTTAAAGATTTGAAAGGGTTTTCTTCTTTAAGCCTTGAATTTCAGTTTTGTGAAGATAACTTATGAAATTTGATAATTGACCTGACAAATGTAGGAAATCATTTCTCAGTTCATCAAATTTGGTTTCTGAATTATGCCCCGCATCAAAAGTACGGTAAATCTGTGATCTTGTTTCCCCAAGTGAACCTTTTAAAATATAAAGAAATTGAATAAATTCCTTTTTGCCATCTCTTTCAAAACGCTTGCCCTGTGAAATACTATCCTATCTCCAAGAAATTCTTTATTCTGGTTCTGATGTATCTTTTCCCATATGTAGATTTTAAATACTTTTCCCGATGAACTGCATTACTAATATTTAAACTAGCCTCGAAATAAACCAAGCTTAATGGTCTACGTTTATTAGTTGATGAAACAAGTCCGGCATTATGTTGTTCCAATCTTTTATAAACATCTTCAGAAAATCCCGTATAAAATCTCCCGTCAATATCACTAATTAAAACATAAGCGTAGTACATAATTAAGGTTATTTCACAGGGTGAACAATGTTATCCATAACCGATCCACTTGAACTCAAAATCTGAACTTTGATTGAATAATCCTTTCCAAGTGGTGTACTATTAACTATTTCCCTGATCTTTCCACAAAGTTCCCTGGCATTTTTCCATACTTCCAAATCCTCAAATTTTTGAACAGTCATTTTAAACACTTTTTTAATTTGTCGTCAAAAAAAAACCCCCCACTTTTTCCAGGCTATCTGACACAACAGCCATCCACCTCTGAAACATGAAATTCTGAAACCTGAAACATTTCAAGGTAATAACCTTTCAAATCCTTTACTTTGACGTAAAATTACATACAATTTTGTTCCTATTCACTATTTAGAAAGACTTTCGATAATTAATGACGGTTTTTAGCGTTCTTCATGAAAACATGCCTCAAAATTTAATAAAATTGCAAATTATTCCCGAAAAGTTAAAAGGCCCATGAATACAATAAAACCCATCCGTTCTGCACTGATTTCGGTGTTTCATAAAGACCATGTTGACGAAATTGTCCATAAATTAAATGCATTAGGTGTCACCATTTATTCAACAGGCGGAACATATGACTTTATTCGTAGCATGGGAATCGAGGCAATAACCGTCGAAAACCTTACATCATATCCTTCCATTTTCGGCGGGCGGGTAAAAACACTACATCCAAAAGTGTTCGGAGGGATCCTGTTCCGGCGCGAAGAAGAACAAGATGTGAAACAGGCTGCTGAATTTGAAATCCCTCCTATTGATTTGGTAATTGTTGATCTTTATCCGTTTGAAGCCACCGTTGCTTCAGGGGCTGAGGAAGAAGATATTATTGAGAAAATTGATATTGGAGGCATTTCTCTGATAAGGGCTGCAGCAAAAAATTATAATGATGTCATCATTGTGCCTTCAGCTGCACAGTACACTGATCTTATCAAATTACTTGATGAGAAAAATGGTATGAGCGAACTGAACGACAGATATTATTTTGCCGCACAAGCATTCAATGTATCATCACATTACGATACCGCCATTTTCAATTATTTCAACCGTAAAACGGATATCAAAGCATTCAAACAAAGCCTGGATAAAGGGGAAGTTCTTCGTTATGGCGAAAACCCGCACCAGGAAGGAGTTTTTTACGGCGACCTGTCCGAAATATTCGACCAGCTGAACGGCAAAGCAGTTTCGTACAACAACCTGGTCGACCTGGAAGCTGCCCTGGCCCTGATCCGTGAATTTACTGAACCAACGTTTGTAATTATAAAACACACAAATGCCTGCGGTGTCGCAAGCCGCCTGACCTTGAAACAAGCGTGGCTAGATGCCCTTGCCGGCGACCCTATTTCAGCATTCGGCGGAGTGGTGATAACAAACAAAAAAGTTGATATCGAAACAGCTCAGGAAGTGAATAAACTGTTCTTCGAAATAATAATTGCACCCGAATATGAAAATAATGCACTGGAACTCTTAAAGTCAAAGAAAAATAGAATAATTTTGCAGATTAAACCAGTTGATTTTCAGGCAAAACAATTTAAGTCAGTACTTAACGGAGTTATTGAACAACTAAAGGACACACATACCGAAACTATTGCTGACCTGAAGATTGTTACAAATACTCAGCCTGATGAACAACAGGTTAAAGATTTGCTTTTTGCCAATATCATTGTTAAACATTTGAAAAGTAATGCTATTGTCCTTGCAAAAGACGGACAACTGTTAGGAGCAGGATGTGGCATGACTTCAAGAGTGGATGCACTGAAACATGCCATTTCGAAAGCGGCTGAATTTGGTCTCGATTTACATGGCGCTGTAATGGCTTCGGATGCTTTCTTCCCGTTTGCCGATTCAGTTGAGCTGGCACACAAGGAAGGAATTATGGCTGTGATTCAGCCTGGTGGCTCAGTAAGGGATGAAGATTCAATTTCGTATTGCAACCGGCAGGAAATGACGATGGCTTTTACAGGAATAAGGCATTTCAAGCATTAAACTTAAATCCGGGTAGAACCGGGATACTGCAAATGATAAAAACAAACATTAAATAAAAGGAAGAATACAAACACATGGGACTTTTTTCATTTCTTACCAAAGAAATTGCAATGGATCTTGGCACAGCCAATACCATTATTATATATAACGACAAGGTAGTTGTTGATGAGCCTTCAATTATAGCTATTGAACGGAGCACCGGCAAAGTACTTGCTGTGGGTAAACGCGCACAGATGATGCATGGTAAAACCCACGAGAACATTAAAACTATCCGCCCTTTGCGCGATGGCGTAATTGCTGATTTCCAGTCGGCTGAATACATGATCCGCGAGTTTATCAAAATGATCGGACCAAGCCGCAGCCTTTTTCCTCCTGCATTGCGAATGGTTATTTGTATCCCTTCTGGCATCACCGAAGTGGAGGAACGCGCAGTAAAAGACTCCGCAGAGCAGGCAGGAGCCAAGGAAGTGCGGCTAATCCACGAGCCTATGGCTGCTGCCATCGGTATCGGAATTGATGTACTCGAACCTACCGGAAACATGGTTATTGATATTGGTGGCGGTACCAGCGAAATAGCGGTTATAGCTTTGGGTGGTATTGTAAACAATAAATCGATTCGTATTGCCGGCGACGATTTTAACGCCGACATCGAAGAATACATGCGCAAACAGCACAATATCAATATTGGCGAACGTACATCGGAACTCATCAAAATTGAAGTAGGATCAGCTCTTACCGAAATTGATAACCCACCACCTGATTATGCTGTGCACGGCCGTGATATGCTTACCGGAATTCCGAAAGAGATTTATGTAAACTATGCTGAAATTGCACATGCACTGGATAAATCCATCTCGAAAATTGAAGCCGCAGTGCTGAATGCCCTCGAAATGACACCGCCCGAGCTGGCTGCTGATATTTTTAAAACCGGCATTTACCTTGCAGGTGGAGGTTCATTGCTTCGCGGACTCGACAAACGTATACACATGAAAACCAAATTGCCGATTCATGTTGCCGATGATCCTTTACACGCTGTTGCACGTGGTACTGGTATAGCACTAAAGAATTTTGACAAGTTTACATTCCTGATTAAATAGTGTCTGTTCATTATTTCATTTAATATAAAAATGAATTTCGAACACCATTTAACACACGATATTGTAGCCAATTATGCGTAATATCCTGGTTTTTATTATCCGGTATCACTTTCTGTTGTTATTTGTGCTGCTCGAGTTTTTTTCAATCACACTGCTGGTAAATTCCACATATTACCAAAGTTCGGTTATTCTTAAAGCCGGAAGCAGGGTAACAGGTCAATTTTATACCAGCATCAGTAATGCTACAGACTACCTTAAACTCCGAACCACAAATGAGCACCTGGCCAGCGAAAACGCTTTACTCAGGCAGATGAAAGGGGTATCCTTCCTGAGAAATGATACAGCCAGTTTCTGGGTTAATGACACACTTTACAGGCAGCAATACAAATATATTGTTGCAAAAGTTGTGCATAATACCGTTGGCAAGCGCAACAATTATATCATGATTGACAAAGGTACCGGCAGTGGTATTCAAAAGGATATGGCTGTAATTACCTCGAATGGGATTGTGGGGACCGTTGTTAACGTTTCGGAGAATTTCAGCTGGGTAATGAGTATGCTAAATAAGCAAACACGTATAAGTGGCAGGATTAAGAAAAACAACCAGATGGGAACAGTTGGCTGGAACGGTGTCGATCCTTCATATGGTGCTTTGACTGATATACCGGCCCATGTTAAAATTGCCAAAGGCGATACCATTGTCAGCAGCGGTTTCTCACATATTTTCCCGGCAGGTATTATGATTGGCACTATTTCAGACTTCAGGGTCGAACAAGGTGATCATTTCTATAACATTCCATTTAAGTTCAGTGTTGATTTTAATGCTTTGCAATATGTTTATGTGGTACGAAACCTGATGAAAGAAGAGCAGGAATCACTCGAAAAAAGTATGGAAGGAGATAAAAATGAATAGGTTGGTTCTGACTAATATCTTCCGGTTTATTTTGCTTGTACTCATCCAGGTGCTCATCATGAATAAGATTAATTTCTATGGATTCCTCAATCCGTACATTTATATTTTATTCATTCTTCTGCTTCCATTTGAAACGCCGGGCTGGCTTTTGCTTGTGCTGTCATTTTCATTGGGATTAACGGTTGACTTATTCAGCGGCACTTTGGGTTTACATGCTGCGAGTAGTGTTTTTGCAGGATTTATCAGGCCGACAGTCATCAAATTTGTAGGCGAAAAGCCCGAGTATGACATTACCACACAACCCAAACTACAGCAAATGGGGCTTAAATGGTTTATGGCCTATGCCATGCTGATGATCTTCGGGCATCACCTGTTTCTGAATATGCTGGATGTTTTTAGCTTCGACGAATTCTGGCAAACACTGCTAAGGGTTATC
>JBBQGD010000130.1:0-9392 GCA_038322655.1 Bacteroidales bacterium
TCATATGCTGGTTGATTTTCACGGAGCTTACAAACCAACAGGATTTAGTCGTACTTATCCTAATGCTCTTACCCGCGAAGGAGTTAAAGGCCTCGAAAATGTAAAATGGTCGAAGGATATAACACCTGTTCACGATTGTACGATTCCATTTACAAGAATGTTTGCCGGCGCAATGGATTATACTCCGGGCGCTATGCATAACGAAAACGAGAAAACTTTTACAATCAATTATTCCGAGCCAATGAGCATGGGTACCAGGTGTCATGAACTGGCAAAGTATGTTATTTTCGAAAGCCCTCTGCAAATGCTTTGCGACAATCCCACAAGCTATCTTAAAGAGCCGGAGTGCCTGTCGTTCCTGGCAAAAGTTCCGGTAACATGGGACGAAACGAAGTGTATCAATGCTTCAGTTAGCCATTATGTGACGGTAGCCCGAAAACATGGCACCGATTGGTACCTTGGATCAATGACAGATTTTTCTTCACGTAGTTTCGATGTTCCGCTCAGTTTCCTGGACAATGGACAATATTCAGTAACTGTTTTTGAAGACGGAATAAATGCTGACAGGCGTGCTGAAGATTATACAACTGAGACATTTACAGTTGATAACAAAAGCATTCTGAATCTCAAACTGGCTGCAGGAGGTGGATTTGCATGCAGGATTATAAAGCTTTAAAATGCTTTCTGCATTTCCTAATGTCAGCATTTTAAAGGAAATACTTGCTTCTGCAAAAATAAAATCAGTATCTGTTTCTTAAAAAGTTAAGAACTTACATTGATAAATTATTTCAAAACATAGTACATTTGCAGACTTTTTTACTCAGTCCGTATTAGCTTAAATTTACCCATTCATTACCAATTGCAAATCCAAAACAAAATGCCAATAGTAACCGACAGTCATCTCAAAACATTTGTAGAAGCAGCCCATCGCATAGGCACGCACCAACTTTTATTGTGCAGCAGCGGGAACCTGTCGTGGCGTTTGAACGACGAAATAATGCTTATTTCACAAACAGGTTCATGGCTCCCCTATCTCAGCAAGGACCAGGTGAGCATCAGCCGTCTGACAGATGGAACAATTCTCAATAATGTGAATCCTACTATGGACAGCGGGTTTCATTTTGGCATTATGCACCAAAGGAAAGAAGTACAGGTTATCCTGCATTTCCAGTCTCTCTATGGTACAACACTGGCATGTATGCCTGATCCACCAACTAATTTCAACGTTATTAACGAAATCCCCATGTACGTTGGAAAAATTGATATGCTCCCCTATATCTGCCCCGGTTCGCCTGAGTTAGGAATAAAAGTTACCGAATCGATGAAAACTCATGATCTGGTTGTTTTACAAAGCCATGGGCAGGTAGTAGTTGGTAAAAGTTTTGACGACGTAATACAGAAAGCACTTTTCTTTGAACTGGCTTGCGGTATTATTATCCGAAGCAAGGATCAGGCGGTACGCTTAACCGAAGAGCAGCTGTGTGAAATGGATAAATATATGAAGCGGGCATCCAAAATCGGATAAGCATATTTCTATTCCGGCATAATCAAACTCTGTAGATTCTATAGGAGTAGCAACGAATCGAAGATCTTTAAACTTGTTCCAGGTGATCCGGATGAGAGATTTTACAAAATTTGCTATACACCATTTTTTCTAAAATCACGGGGAAAGTTTGCTCTGTAAACATTTTAGCGATTCTCAATATTCAATCAGCACGAAAGCAATTCATAACAAGACTTTTTTTAGAATGTGCCTTTGTATCGCATAATTTATTATCTATGCAGTGCTGTTGGTTTCAATGGAACAATTAAAGTTTCGCAAATCATAAACACAAAACTCTAATTTTATTCTGTATTAGCTTTTACAACATGCATTTAAGTAGTAATAACAGACTCATTCTCGGTAGTATTATCGGACTGAAGAAGGAATCGGAAGAACAGTGCA
The DNA here is from genome assembly GCA_038322655.1 of Bacteroidales bacterium. Lineage (GTDB taxonomy): Bacteria > Bacteroidota > Bacteroidia > Bacteroidales > UBA4417 > UBA4417. The sequence goes on from JBBQGD010000130.1 coordinate 1,946, forward strand.
TTGCATTGCATAATCACACATTTCCCGAAGTATTGGATCGTATACACCAATCGAATATCAGCGATTATTCTATTTTTCTGCACGATGGTATTTTGTTCAGTCATATGGTTTATAGTGGTATCAATTATGAATCTGATATGAAGGCCATGGATTCTGATAAATCAACTCTTGAATGGTGGAAACTCACTGATGCAATGCAACAACCGCTTGATTACAGGAAAAACAATGAATGGTGGGCTGAAATTACGCTTTGGTACAGCCATGAATTACCAAACCAGGCAGCTGAAAAGGTTTTACGTCACGCATATAGATTTTCTGCATCATCTGATCTTGAAGAAACGGTTCCTGAAAATCATTTCGGGGATATTGATTTCTGGGGAACAACCTACGGATTGAATACCTTGCGGATATTTAAAGGCGTGCATGAGGTTTATGTTTACCTTGAGACGGCAAAGGATTCGGATCATTCGTTTCTACTCAACATTATTGCCAGGGTACTTAAGACGGATAAAGCAGCAATTGCTATGACCGAAGTATTCCACACTGAGAAAAACAATTCCATTCAGGCAGCACTGGTAAACAGTAAAAGAAACGTTGCCATGTAATTATGCCTGAACATTTACGATAAGCCAGGTTGAACAGATTGTTTCCTTTACCACGGAGGCACAGAGGGCATGGAGTAACAATGTAAAATCGAGAAGTAGAGCGATATTTCATCGTTCTATTTACAGTTTGAGTTATTCAATATAAACCACATCTCATTGTCCCTCAGTGCTCTCCGTGCCTTCGTGGTTCAAACCTAAAAACACTTAAAATAAAAATACCGGGGCCGTTCACTGAACAACTCCGGGATTTTTATATTCCAGATCAGAAATGATCTATGGCATGAGGTTAGTTATTATCTTTCTTTTCGAACGATAACAGTTCTACATCAAATACCAATGTAGATCCTTCAGGGATCGGGCCGGTTTTTTTCTCGCCATAGGCAAGGTTGGCGGGGATATATAACATAAATTGTGAACCTGGTTTCATGAGTTTCAGGGCTTCTGTCCAACCAGCTATTACACCATTTACAGGAAACTCAATAGGTTCGCCTCTTTCGCGTGATGAATCAAAAACAGTTCCGTCAATCAAAGTGCCGGTATAATGAACCTTTACAACATCATTATCATCCGGAGAATCACCTGCACCTGCTTTTAAAACTTTATACTGTAAACCGCTTGGTAAAACGATAACACCTTCTTTTGCTTTGTTTGCAGCCAGGAAATCTTCTCCTGCTTTAACATTCTTAGCCATTTCTGCTTCGGCCAGGGATGCTTTTTTAGCAGTCATATCCTGTTGCCATACCATCATAATTTCCCCGATTTGTTCCTGCGAAAAAATGGTATCTGTTTTATCCTGTCCATCAGAGAATCCTTTAAAAACAAGGTCTTTGTTAAGATCAAGATCATTTTTCGCAAAACTATGAGCTATATCAGCACCGATAATATAACTTATGGTATCATTATTAGTTGCAAATAAAGGCTTTGTCGCAACTGGAGCAGCTACTTCCTCCGTTTCACCCTTCTTTTTCTTTTCCTTCTTCTGGGCATATGATTGTGAAGTAACAGCAGCTACCAAAACTATGATAACACTAAGTAAAATGATTTTTTTCATATAGATTTTAATTGTTTGCGCAAAAGTATGGAAATAATGTAATTGTAAACATTAAAAGATGTTAAATGGGGATTGGGGTTTAGGGATTAGGGGAAAAGAGTTTCATGTTTCAGAGTTTAAGGGTCATCGAGGTATATGAGTTCTTTCACTCTATAACTTACTCCTTACACCTTACTCCATACTCCTTACTCCTTACTAAACTACCACCACCTTATCCTCCTCAATCAAAGCCTCTCCCCTATAGCGGCGGAATATCTGGGCTACGGTAAGAACATCTTTGGTGCAATAATGCACAATACGGGGTAAATCCTGCTCTTTATAATATACTTCGGCAACCTGGCTGCCATCAATATCATCTTTTGGAGTAGGGATATTGAAAATAGCAGCAAGCAGATCGAGTGAAGTATAATTTTTATAATCGCCAAATTTCCATAGCTCCATCGTATCCAGATGATTAACTTCCCAGGGTTTCTTCCCTGATAAATCAAGTATCTGCGGAATCGGAATGCCAAGTACCACCATACGCCGGGCCATATAGGGGAAATCGAATTCCTTGCCATTATGTGCACAAAGCAAATGTTCAGGACGGTTGTAGCGTTTATTCAGTAAATCAGCAAATTCAGTGAGCAATGCTTTCTCATCATGGCCCGAAAAGGACTTTATCCTGAATTCTCCCTTTAAAAATGCGCCTACTGAAATACAGATAATCCTCCCGAACTCAGAATAAATACCAGCTCTGGCATATAACTTCTCAGGCGTAACGGCTTCGTCGGAAGCAGATGTGTTGTTTGAGGATAACCGCTCGGATTTCTTATTCCAGAGTTTCTGCATGCGTTCACTTAGCTGGTTGTATTCAGGAAACGCAGGAACTGTTTCAATATCAAGAAACAAAACATTTTCAATATCAATTTTCTCAAGCATAACAATAAGATTTGATAAGATTAATACTCAATTAATTATTCAGCTTCTGATAATGGGCAACTAGCTGATATAAAATTACAAAGTTTTTAATTACGTTTAACAGCAATTCATGTAATTTTATGGCCTGGAAAATTTTTAACCTTTCTATTTAGAATCAAAAAAAATTGAAGGAAATCATCCTACAAACCACTTCCGATGGATCGCACACACTTTTTGTGCCCGGTCTCAATGAGCATTATCATTCCACAAACGGTGCCTTACAGGAATCGGAACTGGTTTTTATTCAAAATGGCTTGCATCATCTTGCCGTATGCCTGAAAGAAATAAATGTGCTCGAAGTTGGTTTTGGCACCGGACTCAATGCTTTGCTTACCGTGCTCGAAGCCAAAAAACAGCGAAGGAAAATCAATTATGTTGCCGTTGAGCCTCAGCCGGTTGATGCAGAAATACTCGAAAAATTAAATTTTGCATCTTTAATCGGTGGAACCGAAGCCCAAGGTTATTATAAAAAACTGCATGAATCCAGCTGGACCTATCCGGCATTCCTTAGTGATTATTTCATTCTCAGTAAGATACAAGCTAAATTGGAAGATATAACTTTGCGCGATGAGCAATTCCACCTTATCTATTTCGATGCTTTTGGTCCGGATGTGCAACCTGAATTATGGACTGAAGAAATCTTCACTAAGCTTTATAAATGTATGAAGCCTGGAGGAATACTGGTTACATACAGTTGCAAAGGAACAGTTAAACGGGCGTTGAAGGCTGCCGGTTTTTCCATCGAGAAACTACCGGGGCCGGTTGGAAAAAGAGAGGTATTAAGGGCCGTGAAAGAAATAAGTAATAAGCATTAAATCGCAACTGAAGCTTCCGTTCTCAGAATTTAAGGTTGTTAGACAAAAAGTAAATTTAAAAACAATAAAACAGATATGATACAGCACATTAAATCACCATCAGTAATAAAAGCAGCCGGTACTGGCGGAAAATTAATTGAAGAGTTTTTCGGACGGGTAAATTCGAGCACGTCAGAAGTAAGCATCGCGCGGATGACAAGTCCTCAGGGTTGGGTTGAACCTGGACAGTGCCCTGAATTCAACGAATACACACTGGTATTGAAAGGATCACTAAAAATTGCGACCCGCGATGGAGAAATAATTGTTTCCGAAGGACAGGCCATACTAACCGGTAGCGGCGAATGGGTACAATACAGCAGTCCTTTTGCCGGTGGAGCCGAGTACGTTGCCATATGCCTGCCTGCATTTGCCATGGACCTGGTAAAAAGAGACGAATAAAAACCGATTCAGGCTCTGGCATTTTAAACAAAAAAAAATGACCGGCAACATTAGTCGCCGGTCATGGTGATTATAATTGAAGGAACAAGCCTGCATATTTTGATTCAAGTATCAACCAAAAACCATCTGAACTTTAATCTTAGCAGGCTTCATCCCGGATTATTTTCCTGAAGGAAGAAGTACTTCGTCGATAACATGGATAACTCCGTTGGATCCTTGTACATCAGCAAGCGAAACATTGGTGGTGTTATTAAGTACAACGCCTTTGCCAACATTAACTTTAATAGCTGTACCCTGCAGGGAAGGAATATTTCCGTTTGACAGACCGGACGAAACATTATTTCCTGAAACAACGTGATACAGAAGGATTGGAGTGAGTTGCTCGGCGGTCAAATCGTTTACCCCGGTTATTTTAAGAGCCGTAAAAAGTTTCTGGAAAGCATCGTTGGTTGGAGCAAAAACTGTAAACGGACCACTTCCGTTCAAGGTTTCAACAAGGCCGGCTTTTACAACTGCCTGTACCAAAGAGCTGAAATTACTGTTAGCCAGGGCAATGTCAACTACTGTCGGGGGCAGGAGGACTTTATCAATTACATGTATTACACCGTTAGTGCCGACTACATCAGCGAGTATAACTTTAGCTGAATTATTTATTTTCACTCCCGAAGCAGTATTGATGTACATGTCCATTGGATGGTCCATAAAAGTGCTGAGTGTTTTGGCATATCCTGTAGTAACTCCGTTTGAGTAAACTGTGCTTCCAAGCACATGATAGAGCAAAATAGGTGTCAGATCCTGAGGAACTGAAGTGAGTTGAGCAAATGCTTCATTTGTTGGTGCAAATACTGTGAAAGTTGCTTTAGGATCGCTCAAAGCAGGCACTAAACCTGCGCCGGATAAAGCTGAAACCAATGTAGTAAAACTACTGTTTGCAACTGCAAGATCAGCAACTGTTGGTGGCAACAAAACCTGGTCGATTACATGAATTACTCCGTTTGAAGCCATAATATCGGCTTTAGTAACATTTGCTGAACTGTTAAGTTTAACACCATTCATTACATCTACTTTTAATGATACAAACCTATCTCCAACAGCAGGGCTCAGAGTTGATACATAAGTGCTTGTTAAACCAGATGACATTGCTTTGGTTCCCAGAACATGATAAAGTAGAATGGGACGAAGTGCCTCAGCACTTAACTGATCAATACCTGTTACACCTAATTTGGTAAATAAAGCATTAAAAGCAGTATTGGTTGGTGCAAAAACCGTGTAAGTACCTGACTGATCAAGCGTGGTTGCCAGGTCAGCTTTCACAAGTGCCTGGACCAGGATGGAGAATTGAGGATCAGCTGAGGCTATTTTAGCGATACTCTGCGCAACTGGAGTTGAGTTATTGTCATTGTTATCGTCTTTTTTGCAAGAGGATAATGAAATCACTCCTATGGCGATCACGGCCATCAGTATGGTCTTGAAATTGAATTTTGTTTTCATGATTTTATATGTTTAATGATTTGTTTGAGAATATAAACAACATGATTACTATTTTGTTTAATCATTATATTTTTTTATTAAACATTATTTTTGCAAAATATATTTTATTTATTGATTTTCAGTATCTTAACAATATTAAATATTTTATCAGTTTATATATTTTATGATTTCATTAACATTTTTTAAAAAACAAACTACAATAAAAATCCCCAACACTAAACCTCAAATTGAGTTTTCAGTATTGGGGAATTAGAATCATTCCGATTCTGAGTCCTTACATATCCACAAATGAATTTGAAGCGCTGTCGTATTTCTTGTTAAAGATTCCGGCTTTTAACAAACTGTTGGTAGTGTTGCGCACGGTAGTTATTCTCTGGCTGTAATTTGCAGCACCGATTGAACATAAATTTGTAAACGCAAGATCATAATTCCCATTGGTATTCAACGCATTGGCAATTCTGTCATTCATGCCTCGACCCTGGTGCCTGATATCGCAAATCATCTGGCAGACCTTGGCCGGGATTCCATTCAAATTAAAGCGCCTGTTATATTCAACCATATTGTTTTTAAAATGCTGAATGGCTGTTTCAACCTGGATTTTGCGATGTTCGGGATCGTTGCTGGCCCAATGTACCATCCGGGCCGAACAAATGAGTTCCTGGTTTTCGACTTCCTGTATGCTTGGATTAAAATAATCCATCAAAGCCTGGGTTGACGCATCGCTTTCCAACTGCGACAAGGTTCCATTTCCGCTGCGATAATAAATCCGCGAATCTTTTAATACCAGTTTAGGGAAATATTCAAGCCCACTGGGAAGCGTCAGTAATTTGCGGAAAAACTTAACAAAATCGCCATTAGGAACATGCGCGGCGTATTGCATAAAACTAAAAGTAAATTTCGCCCTGTCGTACGTATTCAAACACAAATAAGATCCCCTGCTTTCAGCCTGGGCTGTTGGATGAATAAAATAGGCCCAAAAACCGAAATCAGCGGCATAATCAGCCGGGTTGTAAACCAGTCCGGGGGTTACAGTTGTATTAAACAATCCAAAATTTCCGGCATAAACTGTTCTGCTGCCAACAACAAACTTTGGCTGTGTACTTCCATTTAACTTTGCAGAATAAACAGTGCGGCCGTTAGCCAGCACTCCGCTCGAAATTGAAAAATCATTTGGCATAACTTAAATATTTAAGGTTTATGTAAATTCCAAAACCTCTATTCATTCCGTTGCAAACATATAAGGAACGCAGAAAATGAACAGATTAAAATATGTAACAATTAATAAACAAATTTGGTTTATCGACTATCAAATAATAACCTTTTGAGGCATTAAAACCGCTAATGATAAGAATAAAAAAACTGATTTTTACTTTCTTTCGAAGATTATAAAATCCTGCACCGGACAACTTTGAACATCCACCTTCTCAACCCAGGCGTGTGATGGACCCTGCCTGCATGCTCTTACAAAAAGCTCCAAATGTTCAGGTACGCCTTCAGCTTCAACATACACATCGCCATTCAATTGGTTTTTAACAAAACCTGTAATATTAAAAAAAACAGCCTTTTGCATTACAAAATACCTGAAACCTACACCCTGAATATGACCATGGATAGTGAGGATTACGGATTGTTTCATTATTAATAAATTTCGGATGTAGGATTGCGAATTTAAGATTTTTGATGTCGGATTTTTGAAACTTGAAACTTGGAACTTAAGCTTTAATCCTCCGAAATCCCAAATCCGAACTCCTAAATCATTATAGATTGAGTCTACGTGTTATCAATTGTTCAACAATAAAAAATAACTTTTGAGGCGAAACTGTTCGCCAGGGCAGATCATCAAATTTGCCACCCATAGCCATATAATAATCAAGGCGTCCGTCTTCAAACTCCTTTATTACATGCTTGCGGAAATTGAGGCATACAATCCATCCATCTTCCAGTTCATCAAACCATTCCTGGTAATAATCATCATCGGAATAATGAAAGTTAAGTACATTTTCGCCAATCAGGATGTATTTGGTGATTCTGTTTCCGAGGAGTGTTTCAATCACATTACGATAAAGGAACATACTATCATTGTAAAG
>JBBQGD010000131.1:0-9382 GCA_038322655.1 Bacteroidales bacterium
CCTTTTACAGGTTCAAATGTTACTTCAAATTTTGGCCGTTTGTACTCTTCAACCTGAATGGAAACGGATCCTGTTTGGCAACGTATATTCATTTGTCCGGTCAGCACTCCAACCGGTGCAATAAAGTTTCCGCTGAAAGAACCGAAATCATTGCTTGTCAGCGTTTGCTTTGAAACAACCTGCCCGTTCACATCATACAACGTAACCTCAGTTTTGTAGCGGGTTTTAAGCTGTACATCTTCTCCTTTTCTTTCCAGCACAATTCCTTTAAAGAAAATGGTCTGTCCGGGGCGATATATCGACCTGTCGGTAAAAAACCGGGTCTGGATAATGGTTTTCGGCTCATTATACCGATATGTATAGTTAGAAAAATAACTGTCGGTAATAAGCTGATCCTTTTTTGAAGATAAAACCAGGTAGAACTGGTTGCTTCTTGTGTTGACATTCGTTGATAATATATTTACTATTCCCGATTTATCAGTCACAAATATATCTCCGGCTTTGCTCTCATACTGGCGAGTAGTGGAATTGTATACGCGAAAGAATTCCTGAACTTTGATTCCTGCAAGCGTCTTACCTGATTCGCGCTGTAACACCACAATTTCATTATTCGCATCTACGTTTCGGCTTAGATAGCTGATATTGGTTACCCAGAAGGTGTTTGCTGAAACGATGGCAGAATTGGCTGGAAAAGATGCGTCATTACTTGCCAATAGAATGTAATATCCTGTTTTCAATGACGGAATCCGTATTTCGGTGGAATGATTCCGGAAATCTCCATCATCAGGGAGAGATTGTTCCCAGGCCTTATCGGCTTTCAGTCCAAGATATGTTTGAAGGCGAATGTCCTGTTGCTTTTCCTGCAAGCTGCGGTCGGTTTCAGGATTAGTTTTGATAAGCCGGAAATACACTTTGTTCACATTTTGATAAGTCACCAGCGCCAGCGAAGGTTTACATGGAATTACAGCGTAATTGGCAATGACTGATACTGATGATTGTTTGATACTCTCCATTAAGAAACGACAATTCTTAGCTCCGAAGCTTTCCGGAAATCGGCTTATTGCCGTCTCACAGATCCCTACAGCTTGTTTTTTATCCCATTTGTGGGCGTCAGCGGAGGGCTCTGACAGTTCATTTTCATCCATAAATGGAATAGCTTCCCCATTGTCGCCGTTTAATTGCGTGGCAATTGCAAATGCAACTTCGGTTGACGTTGGATGATTCCTGAACTGATTTTCCAGCCGATACAGAGATTCAAGGTAAAGGCTGTCTTTTTCAGGTAGTATACTTTTACCATGCACAAACGAAAGTCGTTCAATATCAGCCTCCAGCAAAGCTGCAGGATCTTTGTCGTGCACGTGGAATCCAATTATTTCCTGGTAGAGTTTTAAAGCCTGGAAATCGAATGAAAGTGAATCGGGTGATGTGATTCGTAATAAAGCAAAGTCAACTGCCGGCGCAAAATACTCAGACTTATCCATTAAAAAGGCATTTGCGGGTTTAGTCAATCCGGCTTCTGATGATGAATAGAAATCAACAGCCCGGTGAGCCAGGAAGTCAAACAGCGTCGGTCTGAACTTTTCAGAATCATCTTGTTTAATCAGGATTTCAGAAAAAGTTGAAACTGAAGTACTTTTTAATACGTCTTTATTGGTAAGCGATAGAGCATACTGATTCATACAGGCAGTTACCAGCTTTTTAAAATCCCATGTTTTGATGTCATCAACAATAAAATTGGAAGTTTCGCTCCTGTTAAGTATCTGCCAGCGGTTATTCTGGTAATACCGCCAATAGAGTTCAGCAAGTATGGAGTGAAGGATTTGATTTACCGGAGCCTTTGCCGATTGTATTTCCAGTTGTGTTTGTGCGATGCTGTTTTCAAAATAATCTTCTTCGAAATCTGATCTCAGTTTCAAACGGTAAAGCCACGCCTTAAGTAACTGATCTCCTTGGTTGGCAGTTCTTGCCTGTTCGTAAATGCTGACTACTATGTTGAGTGCCGTCTGTGGCTGACCAATCCCGGATAAGGAGTCAACGTGTTGCCATTCCCGTGTATATTGGTTTTGAGAAATTGCGGACAGACTAAAAAAAAGGATAAGTATGCTGAAAATTGATTTCATAAAAATTGGTTTAAGACAAAAAGATAAAATTATGCATTTTGGCATTAGCAAGATGCAATAAATGACGTTTTTCCATAATGCAGGGAAGTTTTCACCGTTCGTTTAAGAATTACTGATCCAGTTTTGAAATGAACAATTGTCGTCCCCGGAAGTTATTTGTGCAGAAAAAAGCTTACTTTTATTCTCAAATAACCCCACTTATGCGAGTTGTCTTTTTTCTTTTGTTTCTATTTTTAACAATTTATGTTCAGGCACAAAGCGCTGCCGAGGTTTATATTGCCAGGTTTGGTTCACTCGCTATTGAAGTTTCAAATAAGTATGAAATCCCTGCAAGTATTATACTGGGTATTGCAATGCATGAAACCGGCACCGGAACCAGTAAACTCTGCCTTGTTAGCCACAATCATTTTGGGACGAAAGGCCGGGTTAAATCCTCAAAAACAAAGTCGGGATATGCCTATGCCTATCGCAGTTTCGACACTGACGAAGCCGCATACCTGCATTTTGGGGAGATAATTTCAAAGAAAAAATATTATTCCGGATTACAAGGAAATATGGATTATATGAAATGGCTTAAAGCGATGAAAGCAAACCATTATGCAACCAATTCAAATTGGATAAGCCGGGTGGATAACATGATAAAGCGTTACGATTTAACTTGTTATGATTATCCGTTTCAATATCAGTTAGCAGCAGAACCCCCTAAAGCTGACACTATCCAGATACCGGCTAAGTAATACCGGAGAATAATCAATCAGGCAATTTTGCAGTAATTGGGTTTGCCAATCCGGAATACGATATCAGTTCAACCCTACCGCGACCAACCGATTGTTCCGATTCGATGAGTATAGGCAGCCGGTTTGCATCATCGGTTAACCATATAGTAATCGGGTAAGGATCGTCGAAAGCATAACCGGTTGCAACCATCGGCCTGAAAGCGATGCATTTGAATTTACCTAATTTCGTTTTAACGGTTTCCCGGCCCTTGAAAATAACTCTTGAATTGTAGATTGAATCATCAAGGAAAAAGGGAACCAGTATGATTCCCCCGGGTTCCAGTCCTGAAATATCTAGTGTACGGGCGTAATAAAATGCTGAAATAACATCCTGCATATCAGCAGGGACTTTTACAATTTTTGTAAGGCTGACAGCTAATTGATCTTCCTGGCGAAAAATAACCAGGTCGTCTTTTTTATAGTTGTTTTCGCGTGTACGGCGTATAAACTGCCTGGCAATTAATGCATCCTCGTCAAAATAGCTTTCAAACCGGTCGTGAACTTTGTAAAATAATTCGATAAAACCGGTTGTTTTGCCCTCGCCAACCACATGGTATGTGCTCCTGTTGTTCAGGAGTTTATTTTCATCCTTCACTTCCAATGTTGCTTTTCCGCCTGTAATGCTTCCGGTAAGAGCTGAATTAAATGCAACCCTGAATGTCAGTTTCTCGCCACGCACAAACGCCGTATTATGGATTGTCCGGTACGGTTGGGTGAAAGCTGGCAGGCAGCAAAACAAAATTATTATGAGCAGAAGCCGGGTCATTGGATTACTTTTGATTCATTTACACTCAAGAAACGTTCCAAAGTTGGTTTTAGTGTTCAGTTATAAACCTGATGTCTCTTCAGGTGGTTTATTCGTCTATGATAATTTGTTAAATCCTTATTAAGATTACCCGGCAATCAGAAATTCATTCAGTAGTTTTAAGTCTTAATGCTTTTTCAGGATAGAATTCCATTTGGTTCAATAAACATTCAAATTGTTGTTCTGATACATTTATAGTGTAAATACCAGGTACATCTATATGGTAAAGTATATCTTTAAAGTATTTCCCGGAATGCGAACACTCATCAACATTCCATTAAACAGTGCTGTTACCTTTACGAAAATATCTGATATTCTTCACTTTAATTTTATGGATGTCATCCATAATGTATCTGAATTTTTAACCCTTGCTTCGATTCAGTTAATGTAACTGTTCCGGTTATCGTTTCTTCCTGAAAAAATCTTTCATCATTTCACTACATTCTTCGGCCAGTACTCCGCTTGTAACCTTTGTACGCGCATGCAGTACAGAAGAACTGAGTAAGGAATAACCGCGTTTTATATCACTTGCTCCATAAACGATCCTGCTTATCTGGCTCCAGAACGAAGCCCCGGCACACATTACACATGGCTCAACGGTAACGTATAAGGTGCATCCTTCCAGGTATTTTCCGCCCATAAAACCTGATGCTGCTGTAAAAGCTTGCATTTCGGCATGAGCAGTAACATCATTCAGTTGTTCGGTAAGATTGTGTGCCCGGGCTATTATCCGGTTGTCGCAAACAATTACAGCTCCGATCGGAACTTCATCTTTACCAAGAGCTTTGCGGGCTTCTTTCAATGCCTCCCGCATAAAGGATTCATCAGAGAAAACAGTTAATTCCATATCATTCTATTTGTAAAACAAAATTACCCTTTTTGAATAATCCCGGAGAACTAAATTTTTTTCGTCCTTTAGCCTGAACTTAATATTCAGAAGCCTGTAAGGTTGTGCAATCCGTAGTATTTTCATTTAAAATAAAGACTTACAAGGCAATACACTTTCAAATTCATTTCTTAAATCATGATTTATTCATAAAACCCGAATACATTTAATATTTTTACATCTTTATCCCCGAATTGAAAATAATTCGTATTTTTGAGATGAATAGGCGGAATTTTCCCCGAAATAGTAGTAATATTGCACTCCAATTCGAATCTAGACTAATGATCAGTAAGTTATTACATACAACCAGGTTACAATTCGTTTTATTTGCCCTGTTTTTTTCAGGGCTTTTATATGGGAATACAACTACCCGCGAAACTGATAGTGCCTCGCAGGCTCCATCGCAGGAACACCCTGGAAAAAAAGCTTTTAATGCCGGAGAAATGATCATCGATCATATCACCGATGCACACGAATGGCATATTCTTACGTATGAAAATTTTCATCTTTCAATCCCTTTGCCGGTAATTTTACTGGATAACGGCAAGCTTGTAATTTTTAGTTCGTGGCATTTTCATCATGGTAATCAAGCGTATAATGGCTACCGGATTTTGACTGAGGGTGAAAATAAAGGTAAAATTGTAAAAGTGGTGGACGACGGTGAAACCGTGGATGCATCTGCAAAATTGCCCCTTGATTTCTCAATTACAAAAAATGTTTTATCCCTGTTTATAAGCGTACTATTGCTGTGTATTATTTTCATTTCAGTAGCCAACCGGTACAAACAAAATCCCAACACTGCACCCAAAGGGCTGCAATCCTTACTTGAACCCTTGATACTTTTTGTCCGCGACGATATAGCCATTCCCGGTTTGGGCAAGAAGAATTACGCCCGTTTTATGCCATACCTGCTTACGATCTTCTTCTTTATCTTCCTCAACAACCTGTTGGGGCTTGTCCCTATTTTCCCGGGAGGCGCCAATCTTACCGGCAACATTGCAGTTACCATGGTGTTGGCACTTTTCACTTTTGTAATTACGACATTCAAAGGCAATAAAGATTACTGGACTCATATCATAAACGCGCCGGGCGTGCCCTGGTGGCTTAAATTTCCTATTCCTCTTATGCCAATTGTTGAAATAATAGGAGTTATTACCAAGCCTTTTGTATTGATGGTCCGTTTATTTGCCAACATGCTTGCAGGGCATATTGTCCTGCTTAGTTTCATGGCAATGATCTTTATCTTTGGGGCTATGAATGTTGGTGTAGGATACGGTGTATCAGTTTTCTCCATCGCATTTAGTTTATTTATGACATTACTTGATTTACTTGTAGCTTTTATCCAGGCTTATGTTTTTTCACTGCTCTCAGCCATTTATTTCGGGATGGCTATGGAAGAACATCATACATCCGAAGAACACACAACTGAACACTAATTCTTTTATTAATCACCATAATTCCATTCTTATGTCACTCTTAAGCATTTTATTACAAGCAACAACAAATTTAGCCCCCATTGCATACATGGGCGCTGGAATTGGTGCAGGTATCGCAGCTATCGGGGCAGGTATTGGTATTGGAAAAATCGGGGGATCAGCTCTCGAATCCATTGCCCGCCAGCCGGAAAGTGTAGGCGATATCCGATCGAACATGATTATTGCAGCCGCGCTTATCGAAGGCGTTGCTTTTTTCGCCATCGCGGTTTGTGTGATGATCATTTTCATGAAGTAAAAACATAAGCTGCTGTATTCCTGCGTCTGGCAGGGATGCGGTAGCTGAATGATTTTGAATCAGATTTAAAGTAAACAAATTATAAACTATTCATACCCAGAACTATGCAATTAGTAACTCCTGGTATAGGCCTGTTATTCTGGATGTTGGTTTCATTCAGCCTGGTATTGTTTGTCCTTGGCAAATATGCCTGGAAACCTATAATGAAAGGCATTCATCAAAGGGAAGACACTATCGAAAAGGCGCTGGAAGCTGCAAACGATGCAAAAAGAGAAATGCTGAAGTTGAAATCCGGAAACGAACAACTGCTGCGCGATGCCAAAGATGAACGCGATGCTTTGATGCGCGATGCACGCAAAGTGAAAGAATCAATCCTGGAAGAAGCCCGTGAGAAGGCCAATGAAGAAGCGGCACGCATTATGGAAAATGCCCGTGAAAATATCCAGTTTGAAAAAATGGCTGCTATCAACGAACTTAAAAACCAGATTGCCACTATTTCCATCGAAATCGCTGAAAAAGTTATTGGGAAAGAACTTGAGAACAAGAAAGCACAACAGGAACTTACCGAAAAACTTTTGAAAAACGTTAAAATTAATTAAGCGGAAACCTCACAAAACCTCCAATGAGTTATACTAAAATAACCATACGTTATGCTGCAGCATTTTTCGACCTTGCTGAAGAAAAAGGCATTATTGAAAAAGCAAATGAGGATATGACACTATTTGGTAATGTTTGCGAGTCGAACCGTGATTTTATACTCATGCTTCAAAACCCGGTAATTAACGCCGAGAAAAAGAGAAAAGTGATCACAAAAATTTTCGGATCTACAGTAGCACCACTGTCAATCAGTTTTATGAGCTTAATGATCCGTAAACGTCGTGAACGCTATCTTCCTTCAATAGCCGAAGCGTTTACTGATCTTTATCAAGCTTATAAAGGAATAAAAACAGCATATGTAACCACTGCAGTTGACCTTGGTGCAGGTGAAAGAAAGAGCATTTTGGAAATACTGCAAAATTTTACAAATAAAAAAATTGACCTGGTAGAAAAAACCAACGAAGCACTACTTGGCGGATTTGTGATTAATCTCGATAACTTCCAGATTGATCAGAGTATCGCTGCAAAAATAAAACAGCTTAAAAAGGATTTTGAAAAAAATCTGTTTATCAAAGGATTTTAACAAAAAGGTTATGGGCATTTGGAATTGGGTTCTTGTGACGATCAATGGCCTTCAACCAATAACCAGTAAACGTTAACATATTAAGCACTATGGCAGAAATTAAACCCGCAGAAGTAACTGCAATACTGCGGCAGGAATTGGCCGGTTTTTCAACTGAAGCCGAAATCAAGGAGATAGGATCTGTGTTGCAGGTAGGCGACGGCATTGCCCGTGTTTATGGCCTCAGCAATGCACAGTCGGGCGAACTTGTTGAATTTGTAAAGACAGATACCAAAGGGATAGTACTCAACCTCGAAGAGGATAACGTGGGTGTTGTACTTTTGGGCGAATCCAGAAAGATTAAAGAAGGCGACACTGTTCAGCGCACCAAACGAATTGCCAGTATCCTTGTTGGCGAAGGTATGCTTGGCCGTGTTATTAATACGCTTGGCGAACCTATTGATGGTAAAGGTGAACTGAAAGGCGATCTATACGAAATGCCTATTGAGCGAAAAGCTCCCGGGGTTATTTTCCGCCAGCCTGTAACTGAACCACTTCAAACAGGTATTAAAGCTATTGATGCTATGATCCCGATCGGTCGCGGACAGCGTGAGCTTATTATCGGCGACCGTCAGACAGGGAAATCAGCCATTGCCATTGATACTATCATTAATCAGAAGCAATTTTTTGATAAAGGGGAACCTGTTTTCTGTATTTATGTGGCTATTGGTCAAAAAGGTTCTACCGTTGCCAATATTGTTAAAACACTTGAGGATCATGGAGCTATGGCTTACACAGTTATTGTTATGGCTACAGCAAGTGATCCGGCAGCTATGCAGTTCTACGCTCCGTTTACAGGTGCTGCTTTAGGGGAGTTTTTCCGCGATACCGGACGTTCAGCTTTGGTTATTTACGATGACCTTTCGAAACAGGCAGTTGCGTACCGCGAAGTATCCTTATTACTCCGCCGTCCACCCGGACGTGAAGCTTATCCCGGTGATGTTTTTTACCTGCACTCACGCTTACTCGAGCGGGCTGCAAAAATCATCAAAAGCGATGCAATTGCAAAGCAGATGAACGATCTTCCCGAATCTATCAAACACATGGTAAAAGGTGGAGGTTCGCTCACGGCTCTGCCAATTATTGAAACACAGGCCGGCGACGTTTCAGCCTATATTCCGACCAATGTAATTTCAATTACTGATGGGCAGATATTTCTCGAAACAACGCTTTTCAACTCTGGTATCCGCCCGGCTATCAACGTAGGTATTTCGGTATCACGTGTAGGAGGAAACGCCCAGATCAAAGCAATGAAAAAAGTTGCCGGTACACTCAAACTGGCACAAGCTGAATACCGCGAACTCGAAGCATTCTCGAAATTTGGTTCGGACCTTGACACCGCTACTAAAAACATACTCGATAGGGGAGCCCGCAATGTTGAAATATTGAA
Organism: Bacteroidales bacterium; assembly: GCA_038322655.1. Taxonomy (GTDB): domain Bacteria; phylum Bacteroidota; class Bacteroidia; order Bacteroidales; family UBA4417; genus UBA4417. Next base: position 8,928 of record JBBQGD010000131.1, read on the forward strand.
ACAGCCGCAGTATACTCCGGTTCCGGTTGAAAAACAGATTGCCATTATAGCTTGTGGAACGCGTGGCTTGTTGCAAAAAGTACCTATCAGTTCGATACGTGATTTTGAAACGGAGTTCCTTCATCATCTCGAAACCCAGCATAAAGATCTTCTGGCTGACCTGAAACAAGGTAAACTTGATGATCAGATACTCGGTACGATCGATAAAGTGGCAAAAGACGTTTCAGCAAAATATATTAAATAAAAATACTTCCTCGTTTAAAAAATATTCAAAGGGAGAGATTTTACATCAGTGTTTAAATTAATACAATGCCGAATCTAAAGGAAGTAAGAATCAGGATCGCTTCGGTAAAATCGACACAGCAGATCACCAGCGCCATGAAAATGGTAGCAGCTTCAAAGTTGCGCAAGGCTCAGAATGCAATTCTGAAAATGAGACCTTATGCAGCAAAGCT
>JBBQGD010000132.1:0-9296 GCA_038322655.1 Bacteroidales bacterium
GTATTGTTTGATCCTGAAAAGGTAAAGGCAGCTATGGCGGATCCCAGCTATTTGAAGCAGCGAAAGAAGAGATAAAGCACTCAGGCAAAGGGGTAAAATTTCAGCTTTCAACCCTTAATAAAAGGTCTAAATAGCATATACGTTTAAAACAAGTAATCCAAAACGGATTGCCAATCCTTGAATCTCGAAGAGCCAAATTGAATGAGTTCACCATCAAATTCTTTAGCGCCATTCTTTTCCCGGTCATCGATAAGATAATGGCCTTTGTTCATGTTTTTATGGTGGCTAATGATCAAGCGTTTGTAGGCTTTTTCGCCAAGGTGTTTTTGTACCCATATTACCTTATCGGACCAAGCGGAAGGATTTTTCCAGGGCGCGGTTGAAAGAATATAGGTGTCGTATTTATCGGCAAGAAGGTTGAATGATGTGATGGCATCAGGCAATGGATCCATTAATGAGAAAATGCCGGGAACCTCATCGTAATTGTCATTGTATTCGGCTTTTGTGGCTTCATCGAGTTTTGCTATTCCGGAAGGGAAATCAACCAAGACGTTGTCCATATCAATGTAGAGGATCTTTTTCATTCAATGAGGTGTATTTGTTATGAGGCGAAATAAGCCTCATACTCTTTTATTTTTAATGCCAGACGAGCGGAAAGATACGCATTTCCTGATCCAAGTGCATCGAGAATTGTTTGTGCTTCAGAATGGTACTTGATCATTTTTCCCTTATCCCAGGTTGATGGTGGCTTTTGCAGGTTTGTAATACGATCGGCAAGTTTGACGGCCCAAACTTCATGGGGCTGGGTTGAAATACGATAAAGACTATCAGCCATTTGTGTTTCCTTTGGTAAATGTATATTCTTGGTAAGTGCTGAAACGGCATCAGCAATCTGTTTTCCAAAATTGAGTTTCAATTCTTCATAAGTGGTGGGTGTGTCCTCCAGAACATCATGCAGGAGGGCTGCCTGAATGGCAAGTTCAATGTTGAACTTCGCGGTATGTTGTGATGCAATGAGTATTTCCATGGCTACATTGCTGAGATGAATAACATATGGAAGATCCGTACCGGGTAGAGGCTGATTAACTACCTGATGTTTGGAGGCAGCGTATTTTAGGGTGTGCTGGTAAATTGATTGGAGGTCCATATTGTGATTATAATAAATTTTATTTAAGACTGAGGAAAGAACACTGAACTGGATACAAAGGATAGCTGGGGCAATTCTAAAAAAATCAATTAATATGCTTTTTAAGCCATTCATTAGTTTCTTTATCGACGGAGTAAACATAGCATCCTTTCATGCCACGGGTTAGGAGGGTGCGGTAGGTGTTTTTAATAATTGCCCTTATTTTTTTCTTTGCATTGTCTGGATCAACTTTAAATAACTTTTTATAGCCTTTGATGGATGAATCCATTGTTGAACGCTTTGATGGATCAACAAGCACAATATCATTCCGGACTATCAGGTCTTCTCCTATAATCACACCAATATAATCGAGCTCCAGGCCCTGGCAGGTATGAATGCAACCTATCTCATTAACGGAACCAGGTTTCATTATCCAGAGCATGCTGTCCAATGCCAAATTCCATTTCATGGAAAAATTGTATTCCGGAAATATTATGTCATCTTTATTTGGATCCTGCTTACTGCTCCAGTCCCAGCAGTAGCCTGCTACCATACGGGCGCTATTTTTTTCTTTATTCTTTTCAAAAATCAGATCACGAAGAATTATTGGAGAGTCAACGACTTTAAATTCGTAGTTCAGGGCATTTATATCTGTGTTTGCAGTTTCACGGATCTGCAGCAACTGATCAAGAAAAGAGAGATATGCCTCAGAACCGTTACACCTGAACTGTGAACTAAGTTCGAGCTGATGAATATCTGCATGAAGCAACTTTGCCTGCGTCAATATTTCATCTTTTGACCCGATATCGTGCATCGTTACTTTCTGATCTTCATCAATAAAAAATATGCTGCATTTTGAAGCATGGATAATTTCCTTTACCTGGTTTTCACCCATATTCTTGAACATGCCTGATTTTTCATTTAAGCGATGAGCCTCATCGACGACCAAGGTATCAAAGACATCTGGCATAGAATCAACAAAAACACCGGAACCCTGAAATAAGGCAGCGAAACGTGTCCTGGTAAGTGATCCGCTAAGCTTACTTTGATAGACTGCCCTTGGCGCAGCGTTCTTGGTAACATACTGGGCAAGCATACCGCGACGTGTTATTTCAATAAGCAGATTAATTGCGACAACAGATTTACCTGTTCCGGGGCCACCTTCAACAATAAGAACCTTCTTGCCATCTGTTTGTGCTTTATTTGTCAGCCAGAGGGCGGTTTCATACACAAGTTTCTGCTCGTCAACCATGATGAATTCCTGGTTGCCTTTAAGCAATGAAACGAGGCTGTCAGCAAGCTGTTTTGAAGGACGAATCTTACCTTCATCAATCCTGAACATGATACTGCCATCATCGCCGGTACGGACAAAGCGCTTTATGAAACTCCGGAGCTTCTCTGAATCCCTCTTCAGAAATACAGGGGCTTTATCGATATATTCCTTGTAGAAAGAATTCCGGATAACCAGATCGTCTTCATAATTATGAAGATATGCACAAGGAGAAAGACTGATTTTCTCATTCTGAACTGTTTCACTAAAATCTTCGAGCATGGCAGCATACGACCAGGCCTGATAGGAAGGATGACTCGTTTCGTGAAGACCCTTTCCTAAAGCTGTGCTGACAATTCCATTTTTTTCGGTAAGTTCAGCATGCTTCCACTGCTTTAACTCAACTATAACAACGTTATCATTATTATTCTCATCCCTGCCGGATAAAATGAAATCAATACGTTTGCTGGTCTGAGGAATCTGACACTCAATAGAAACTCCTGTATTATCCGGAATTTCATCGTCATTTAAAATAGTTGACATGAAATGTAAGGAATTCCACCAGGATTCAACTTCTTTTTCAGAAGTTCTGCGGTGAAGCTTTTCTTTAAAAGCTCTTTCAATAATAAGGTCTATATTCCCTTGATTAACATCAGATTGAAAGCCTTGCTTTGTTGACCTGTATACCAGCATTCTTTATAATTCATTATACTTTTTTGCCGTTCCCTTCGCTTTTTCAACCGGGTATTTTACACCGTTAAGTACGATTTTATCCAACATGATCTGCTTTATATCAAAATTGTATTTCTCGGCTAACAGAACTGAAAATAACATAACATCAGCCAGCTCTTCTTTAACTTTATCGGGATTTGCATCTGCAGCATCTTTCCATAGAAAAAGTTCAAGCAGTTCAGCAGCTTCAACACTTATTGCAAGTGCAAGATCCTTTGGATTATGAAATTGCTCCCAGTCACGCTCATTACGAAAATGAATCAACGCATCAGTTATATCTTCAAAATCATTCATCATTTATGTGGTTTATACATTGTAAGAGCAATCTTGTATTCAGCATCAAAAGGAAGCTCCAGCTCAGGCACCAATTCAGGAGAAGTAAGCATCCAGCTAACATAATACCATGCCATAATATGATATCCTGAAAATTCTTTTCCGGGAACCGTGCTGAGTTTGTATCCTTTATTATCGGGATTATAACCTTGCGTACCCTGCATAGCTATTTCAAAAGCGATTTCGCGTATCTTTTCTTTAGGCATACTTTTGAAATACTGAAGAGCATCTACCATAAACATAACAACAGCCATGTTGGTGCCAAGTTCCTTCTGGGATCGTTGGAATTTCTCCATTTCCCGCTCTTTATGAGGGTCCTTTGTTTCCACACCAAAAGGATCATTTTCAATAGATTCCAGTAAACTATTGAGATCAGTCCGTTGTGTCCGGTATTCCTTTTCTGGTATGAGCTCAAAGTATTTTTCTATATGAAGATCTTCTGCCCAGTGCTGAACCAGGTCGTACTCTTCCCCAGGTCCGCGATCATCCCTGTACTGCAGGTATTCATCATAGAAGTCCTTTGCATGTTTCAACTCAATTGATGTTGCCTGAAAATCGCTGATGAAATCCATGCCATACAATTCCTTGAACTGGAGGGCATTCACCAGATTATAAATCTTACTTTTTGAAACAATATCCGCGGGTGATAATTCCAGGATCTTTTTATCAGTAACAGATTTCATACCTTGCTGCATGTTGGAATACAAGGACAAGAACTGATAAGGATGCATTTCTGAATATTCCGAAAAGATGAAATTTTCGATAAATAAATCTATCGGCGTGTTAAGTGCCTGAGTATTTATACCAGCGAAAAGACCTGAACAATAATTTGAAATAACTTCTTCAGAAAGACCCTGCCTGCGTAATTTTTTAGTGGTTGATTCCAACCCTCTGATAAACCTGGTTTTTTGTTCCGGGTTAGAGACGAATACCTGGTTGAGATCTGCTTTTTGGGCTTCCAGAATATATTCGAGATGCACAAGCTCATGCATGATAAGGTGCTCGATGGCCGGGGATTCCGGCTTGTAGCGAATTATGTGTTTATCCCTGGAATGATTTTCGGCAAGTTCAAATTTAGCTGTTGTATGAATTTCAGAGTCTTCGACCATTTCAATTTCTTTGCCCCCTTCAAATTCCAGCTTGTGGAGGTAATTTCTGACTATAGGTGCAGCTACCTTAGAATTGATTACGCGTTTAGCAATTTCAAAAGCCTGCCGGACTGAATTCTGATAAAGAACATCTCTATTCTTATTGACTTTAATAGCTTCAATGGTGCTGTAAAAGGCAGAAGGAAGATCATTTTCCATTTCGGCAATCATACCAAGTGCAAAATGAGTATTGGGATATACCTGGCTAATTTTTAAAGCTTCGAAGAAATATTTTTTCGCTTCTTCAATCTTGTCCTTTTGCAACAAGTTTGCCCCTATGTTATTGATCGCTATGTAGTCCTTTGGGTTTACTTTGATTGCCTGATCATAATAACTCATGGCAGTAGTCAGATCGTCTTTATGCCTGGCGAAAATGTTTCCTAACATGGTAAGCGCATATCCGTTTCCTGGATTCCAGCGCAAAGCATCAATTAAAGCATCGATAGCATTTTCCTGATCACCTTCATCAGAAAGAATCTGACCCATGATCCGATAGTACTCGGAGTTCGTAGGATTTTGCTCTATCAGTTTTTTAAGAATAGGCTTTGCTTCTTTATACCTGCCTTTTTCACAAAGAGCGACTACTTTGTGGTAATCAGTTTCCTGTGAAAATATAGCAGGTGCATCTATTTCAATTGTCACCCATTTATCTTTTATCGTAACCTTAGGCTTATAAGGACCATAGGTATAATAGTCCGTTAATACCTGAGTAACTAATTCAATGTCAGACATCTTTCCTTTTAGCTGAGGGAAAAGATCAATAAGAATATCACTAACTGCGTGTGAAATGATCATGTAAATGGAAATTATTAATGACAGGTGTCAAAGTTATATAAGTAAAGTGGAAACGCAAAGGAGAAAATAACCGGAGAAATATTAAGTATGTTTTAACAACTGAGTTTTCAGGCTATACAGCAATATGAAATTTTAACAACAATCATTTCATTTCTATTGTGACCGGGAAATCTCTGGTAAAAGAACAGTGACGAACAACTGGGACTATAGACTACATTTGCGAAACTGAGAATTAAACAGAAAAGCATATCTTATTCTTATGAAAAGAGAAAGCATAAAAACATTTACAGCACAGTTCACTTTAGGACTAAAAGCGGGTTATACGGAACGAGCTATCAGTATTGATGAGCTTAAAAAGGTACTGACTGAAGCACAGAAACATGTTTTTAATGAAACCAGTATCAAACTGAGTGCAAAGGTTACAGCCTGCGATATAGTCTTTTCGGGACAGGATGAACCTTCGGCAGAGTTGCAATTTATTCAATATCCCAAATTCCCAGTGGAAGATGAAGAAAAGCTTAAAGCTGCAATTATACAATTAGCTTCCTTAATGGTTGATAAACTGGAACAAAACCGAACTGTTATCATTTTTCAGGATGAGACCGTGATGTTTGAAAAAGATGTCGGCATTGACCCCAAAATACGATTTTGACCAGGGAACAGTTTTCTTTGCCTGAAACATGTAGCATAAAGATTAATAGCGTGAATCAATCAGCTATTCGATCACTGCTACGACATAACCGCGAGTGTAATAGCTTCCGTGCCCTATACACATTACAAAGACCTTTTTGCCACGATATTTTTCGAGCGTTCCCCTTCGCTGATGATTTTCGTTTTCCGTGTAATATTCACCCACATAAGCTAATTTCTGTGTCCAGCAGTTCGATGCAAAATACTCGTGTGTGCCTGATTCAACATATTTTACGACCTGGTTCAGTAGGCCTCTTTTTGCCCTTGACCAGGTTTTATATTCCTTGAAAAGCCGCAACATGCTTTCCACCTTGCTAAATTCATTATTAGTCATATTTTAGTTTTAAAATAATATTTTTTCAGCTTTTTGTTTTTTTTATCGTGATAAAATGAGGGTGATGCTCAGGATTTTTAACAAGTGAAGGGTAAACAGCAGATGCATTAATTATTATTGTGAAACAGGCTACCGGTAGGGTTGATGAGCATCTGATAATGCTGCGCTTCACGGAACGAATCAAAATCCATTTTTAAACCCAGGATTATTTCATCGTATGCATGGCGCATCTGGTTTGCTGCTACAGCAGGCTGCATCCTGCCTGATCCCGTGCAAAAACCAGGAATGGCAATAGAGTTAATACCAGGGTGAGCCCTGGCTTTGATCAAAACCGCTTTCATTGCCAGGTAAGCATTGAGCGAAGTGCCAATATTAAAATCCATTGGCACGCGCATGGTCGGAGCTGAAATAAGGAAAGGGACAATTTTATCGCCTGTTTCCATGATTAATGCCTGCCCCACCAGGAGTTCGCCTTCGGGTAATTCTTTTATCTTTTGCTGAAGTCCTTTTTCCAGATCCCAGCCAAAGCGCTCCGACAAGGCATAATCTATACCGCCATCCATAAAGCCAAACGAGTTTGCCGGACTTACCATTGCGTCGCAGCTGATCTTTGTCGTATCGCCATTAACAATGGTCACATCTTTTTCTTCAGCGAAGAAATCGCGCCAGGCTGAGATCATTCCAGGATTTATGTCAGTTAAAATAATTTTCATATCGACTGTTTTTATAAGGTTAATGCCTTTGTTATACATAATGAGAGCCATGTTCGTTAACTACTTGCCAGGCTGCTCATTTCATGGGTAAGACCAATACCTGCATCTACAGTTATGTTTTCATCCGGGACATCCTTGTAAATTACATTTGGCCGCTGTTTTGGATAATATCGTTCACGGTATGCATCCCAGTCATTTGGATCAAATTCGATCGACTTGTCAAAGTCCGCCATTGCACCTTCATAGTCTTTAAGTTCATTTTTTACACATCCACGCCTGTAATATGCCCTGGCAAACCTGGGACTGATCTCAATGGCTTTGTCATAGTCTTCAAGAGCACCAAGGTTGTTTCTAAGCATATTCCTTGCGTTACCTCTCCTTACATATAGACCTGCGTTTGAAGGATCGAACAGAAGAGCAGATGTAAAGTCCTTCACAGCCCCTTCATAATCTTCAAGTAAGTTTTTGGAAACTCCACGCCAGATATATGACGCAACAGCCTGAGAATCCAGCTCAATGGAATTAGTGAAATCAGCGATTGCCGCGACATAATCATCCATCATTAGCTCACAATCTCCTTTGAAATAATAAGCCAGCGCATCTTTCGGATCAATAGCTAAATAAGCGGAAAAATCTTCAATAGCTTCCCCGTAATTCTTAAGCTGGTGTTTTATATAACCCCTGTGCCAGTATGCAGGTGCAAAATCAGGATTGGCTGCCAGTGTTGCATCAAAAGCTTCTATCGCACCGGAAAAGTCTTTGATGAGAGTTCGCGCATTACCTTTGGCAAAATAATACCAGATGCAGTCTGGTTCAAGCCTGATTGCCATATCATAATCAGCAACGGCACCCTTGCCGTTTAAAAGTATGCTCTGTGCATATCCGCGGCAGTAGTAAAGCCGGGCATCCCGTGGATTTATCCTTATTGCTTTGGAATAGTCTGCCACGGCGCCGCGGTAGTCGTGGAGTGAAAGCTTCGAATCCGCCCGTTTAATATATGCATCGATCGTTTTAGGCTTAATGCTGATAGCCCTGGTATAGTCAGAAATGGCTGCCGCATAATCCTGCTGGTTAAAATTATTATATCCTTTAATAAGATAATCTTTTGCTTTCTGGCTTTTACAGTTTAATACTGAAATGAATGCGAGGATAAACAGGAGTTTAGTTTTCATATTGTGTTTTTAATGAGTTTTTTATGAGTAGGTACATGGTTATGTGATAATTATATTATCAGTTTATACTATTTCCACATGACTAATTTTCAGAAAAGGGATTATAGAATACTGATGTCACCTTCTTAGGAGGTTTTACCTTACCTCTATTATTCTCATTACAACAGCTCAGCAAAAACATTTCTTTCTCTTTTGGCATCCTTTGCGTATTCAATATCTTAATTACGGCATCCTGATCGAATATTACGATCTTATTGGGAATATCAAAAGAAAGGATGTACTCTGACTTAAAAAATGTTTTAGAAAAAGGAATCTGGTATCCAAGTGCGAAAAGAGCATCGTAAATTTCGTCATGGAAATACTTTGAGTAACTGATAACCTGATCACCAACATTAAAAGAAACCTGATGCGGTTCATAGTATGTGAGGAAAAAAAATGAAACAAGGGACATCTCAGAATTTTCATTAATGAGAAATGTAAGTTTCTTGTTTAATTCATCGATGGCTTTGATTACTGAAACAGGCTGATTTTTAGGGTATGGAATCATAGTTGGGAATTTTTAAATATTTATGACTTATTATCTTTACGGAACACATTTTTAAACTGGGTATTCCTTTGTGCCTGTTGCCTGCGACCAATGGGGGAATACCGTGCAGATATCAATGCGGGAGAGTTTCTCTTCCCTGGCTTCAATCAATACAACAGAGATCTTATTCTCCACAGTTCCCTGGGACATTATTATGCAGGACCTGCTTTGATCTTTTATAAAACCGATCTCAGCAAATACCGGGTGTCCTGAATTTTTAACCTTTTCGAATTTAGGCTGCAAATAATTCATTACTGCTTTTTTACCTTCCAAAGCGGAGAAAACATCCTGGCTTTCATAAACGATATCTTCAGAAGCTATCGTTTCAATTTTCTTATAATCCAGGTTGTTATAGGCTTTTGCCACTATTTTCAATAAATCCATTTCGTTCATATTG
>JBBQGD010000133.1:0-9228 GCA_038322655.1 Bacteroidales bacterium
TATCATTATCTCCAAACATCTCGTATCCCGAAACAATTACTTTTTCGCCGGGATTAAGTCCTTCCAAAACTTCATAATACAAAGGGTTTTTACTTCCAATTTTTATATTTCTTTTGGTGGCTGTTTTCCCTGTTGCATCAAGAACATACACCCATTGCCCACCTGTGCTTTGGAAAAAACCACCCTGAGGTATTAAAATTGCCTCAGCAGGTTCGCCCAACTGCAATTTAATATGAAATGTTTGTCCGCTACGAACGTTATCAGGCATTTTGTCAGTAAAAACCATATCAATTTTAAACTGTCCTTCTCTAACTTCGGGATACACTTTTCGAACCCGGAGTCCAAAATCTTTTTGTTGCCTTTCGAGCGAAGCTATTAGGTTTGTCGAAATTCTATCAATATAATGTTCATCAATAAGTGCTTGTACTTTAAAATTAGATAGCACATGTATTTGTCCGAGTTCAGTTCCCTGCCCTATTTGTTGTCCGATTTCCGCATTCAGCATTCCCAATTGCCCATCGATAGGAGCTTTAAGATTTAAATTATCCAATCGCTCCTGAACCAAACCTAAGGTTTTTCGCATTTTCACCATATCCGATTCAAGCTGAACAATATCTTTGACTTTGATCAGTGAATCACTCAAAGCCTTTTGTTTGTTTATTTCGAGCAATTCCTTTTCGTATGTAAAATCCTCTTCTGCTTGCAAGAATTCTTCCTTCGAAATAAGTTGGTTTTCGTATAATTTTTTATTTTGCTCATATTTACGCGAAGCCTTCGATAATCGCAATTTGTTTTCAAGCAGATTCCGCTTGCTTTGTATACGCTCAACCTCAAAGTTGATACGGGAAGTACGTAAATAATTTTCTTTTTCGGCAAGGCTTGATTCGCTCAGTAAAATGGTTTGATACAACTCGCGATTCTCAAGTTTCAATATAACATCGCCTTTTTTCACCATCTCGCCTTCTTCAATATAGCGCTCAACTATACGTCCACCCTCAAGTGCATCCAGATAAATGGTTGTTATCGGTTCCACTTTCCCCATTACAGTGATATAATCGTCGAATTTGCCTTTAGTAACTGTTTCAATACTTATTTTTTCAGAATCCACGTTCATACTCGACGACCGATCTTGAAAAATTATAAAAATTATAAAGGCTAGGAATAATCCGCCTCCAATAAAGTATGGAATATGCTTCTTTTTCAATCCCTTTTTCTGTTCTATTATCTTATCCATTCATCCAGATATTAAATTGTTGGTGTAAATTTCGATTACCTTTCCTTAAAGAAATTGGTCATTGAATCAAAAACTAAGGTTTCCTAAAAACACATCAATGGTCTTGGTTCTCATTTCGTATTGTAAAAATGTGCGTAAAATTTCAGCTTGCGCTGATGCTTGGCGATTTCGGGCATCAGTAAGTTCAAGCAAATTACCTGATCCCTGTTCCCATTTTTTTTCGGTAAGCTGCTGCACAAAATTTGACGATTTCTCTTGTTCCACAGCCGAATGATACTCATCAGCAGCAGCCATCAAGTCATGACAAGCATTTTGTATTTCAGCATACATTTCGCGTTTTTTAATTTCGTTAGCAGTCAATGTCTTTTCATAATTAAGTCGCGCTACTTTAACTTTTCGGTTAACTTGCCAGCCGTTAAACAGTGGAATCTGAACAGATAATCCAACATACTGACTCGCATTATTTTTCGTTTGATTGTTAAAGGGCACCATTTTACCTTCATCATCCTTAAAAGAGCTGTAAAAGCCAGTGTTATAACCTGCATAGGCCTGTACCGAAGGAAGCCTATCCCCTTTTGCAATTGCAATGTTCATTCTCGAAAGATCGGAGTCCAAATCCATAGATCTAAATTGGGGCAGATTATTAGTTGCCAGAAGATAAACAGAATCAGGATCAAGACTTTTGGGCTCAGGAGAAACTATTTGAATTCCCGAAAACTCAATATCAAATGATTGATTCGCTTTCAAATTAAGTAACTGCCTTAATATCAATAGTGTACGGATAACATTATTTTGCGCTTGTGTTAGCTTAAATTCATCTATTGCAAGGCGCGCTGACATATCAGCAATTTCTGACTGAGCCTTAACACCGGTTTCGACCATAATCTGAACTTTTTTCAAATTCAAAATACTTAAATCCCGCTGATCTCTGGCAATTTGGCTTAGCCCTCTGTAGAAACAAACCTCGTAGTAGGCATTCATTACCTTTATAGCAATATCATTTCTCAATACTTTTTCTTCGTTCGAGCCTTTTAACACATTTAATCGAGCTAATAAGGCTTTATTAATTAAAACAAAACCATTGAAAAGAGTTAAAGAAGTATTAACTCCAGCTCCCGACTGAAAAACTTCTGTCGAAATAATATCATTCGTCGAAGGGTCAACTGAACGCCCATAGTTTTCTCCAAGGCTCATACTGCTATTCAAGTTGGGAAGAAAATTCATACGTGCCAAACGTTGATCTTCTTTCAGAATAGAATAGTCAATCGAAAGCTGTTTTAGCTGCAAATTCTCTCTTATACCCGCCTGAATGCACTGTTCAAGAGTTAAAACAGATTGGCCAAAAGAACAGCCAACCATAAAAAAAACAATAGATACTATTACTAATTTTTTAAGCATAATCTCCTATTTATCCATTCTTATGCGATCATCATGCCAAATGATATAAATAACTATTTTACAAATAGATACACCTATAAATAAATCATATTTTGTAAATTTTTTATACAAATTATGTCTAATAATCATACAATTTAGTATATTAGCCTACCACATCATGTACATTTGTCATTTATTAAATTGAAATCCGTATGCTAAAAGCCAAAATACTTATCGTTGACGATAACAAAAGCATACAAAGTGCATTGGAACTACTTCTTATGCCAAAGCTTGGAGATGTTGTAAGCATTTCGAGCCCAAACAGAATGATGCCTTTGCTGGAAACTGGAAATTTCGACATCGTATTGCTCGATATGAATTTCTCGGCAGGAGTTAATACAGGCAATGAAGGCTTGTACTGGTTACGCAAAATACGGTATCATGATCCGGATATACCCGTTATAATGATTACAGCATACGGAGATATTGAATTGGCAGTTACAGCTCTTAAAGATGGCGCAAGCGATTTTGTATTGAAACCATGGGACAATCAAAAATTGTTAGCAACTGTTCAGGCCGGACTACAACTAAGGTGGTCAAAACTCGAAATACGGCAGTTAAAACAGAAAGAAAGTCACCTTAAAAATGAGTTAAACAGAGAATATATTCCCATAATTGGCTCATCCACAGCTATAAGGCAAATGCAAAGCTTGATACAAAAAGTTGCAAAAACCGAAGCGAATGTGTTCATCACCGGTGAAAATGGAACCGGTAAGGAATTGGTAGCACGCGAAATCCATCGACTATCAGGCCGCTGCAACGAAATAATGGTTCATGTTGATATGGGAGCTATCAGCGAAAGTTTATTCGAAAGTGAGCTTTTTGGCCATGTGAAAGGTGCCTACACCGATGCCCGTGAGGACAGAGCCGGTAAGATGGAAGCCGCCAACAAAGGCTCTTTATTTTTGGATGAAATTGGCAATCTTTCCCTGTCGTTGCAGTCAAAGATGCTGACCGTTCTTCAAAGTCGTGAAGTTACTCGCTTGGGTTCCAACAAACCCATCAAAATAGATATTCGCCTAATATGCGCTACCAATCGAAACCTTGACCAGCTATCCGATGATAAGTTGTTCAGAGAAGACTTACTTTACCGCATCAATACCATACATATTGAAGTACCAGCTTTACGCGATAGAGGCAATGACATTCTGTTGCTTACCGAGTATTTTCTTGCAAAGTATTCGCATAAATATGGTAAATCATGCATACGCGTTAATGCTCAGGCTCAGGAAAAATTACTAAAATATGCCTGGCCGGGAAATATCCGTGAATTGCAACATACCATCGAAAAAGCTGTAATATTGTGCGATGGTTCCGTTTTAAAACCTGATGTTTTCTTTTTCAAACCAGCAAGTGTATCTCCGTTTTCGAAAGAAGTAACCCTCGAAGAAATGGAGAAACAGGTGATAGCAGGTGTTTTGCAAAAAGTGGAAGGTAATTTGAGTTTGGCTGCACAACGATTGGGGGTAACACGCCAAACCTTATACAATAAAATTAAAAAGTATGAATTATAGCATTTACTGTTAACTCACAGGCAATCTTATGATACTCAGATCCACCAGCTTTAGATTTGCTCTGCGTATATTTTTTATAGCAGGTACTACCCTGATCACTGCTTTCTTAACTTTTTACTTTCACAATTGGGCATATTTACTTTTTGGGCTCATCCTTATAGCATGGCAAACATATGCACTCATCTATGCTGTAAACCGCACCAACCGGCAGCTTGCATTTTTTTTCGATTCAATTCGCAATAATGATTCTTCGCTCCATTTTGCCGAGATAAAAGGCAACAAAGCTATTAGCGAGTTAAATAAAAGCTTGAATCGGCTGAACGAGCTCATCCAACAGGCAAAAATACAAAACCGCGTTCAGGAGCAATACTATGAGACTATTCTCGAACATGCTGCTACAGGTCTGATGAGCATGGATGAAAGAGGCAATATACTGTTGGCTAACTCTGCCGCCAAGAAACTGTTTAGGTGTGATCCGCTAACTCATGTGCTGCAACTTGAAAGGGTTGAAAAAGGGCTTTCTGCTGAAGTGGAAAACATCAAACAGACAGGTTATAAACTAGTAAACATTACTCATGAAAGAGGCAGTTCGCAGCTTTCAATACGTGCCACATCAATTATTGCCAAAAATAAAAATGTAACGTTACTCTCTATTCAGGATATCCGCAACGAATTAGATGAAAAAGAAACCGAATCATGGATAAGGCTTATACGTGTGCTTACACATGAGATTATGAATAGTATTGCACCAATTACCTCATTGGCAGAAACGGTATCAGGCTATTTTGTAGATGGTGATGAAATTAGAAAATGTCATGATCTTGATGAAAAGATCATTAGCAATACCATCACAGGCTTGAAAGTTATCCGTGAACGAGGATCAGGATTAGTCAAGTTTGTTGAATCTTATCGCCAACTCACACACCTGCATGAACCAATGCGCAAAAATGTCGATTTGCAGTTGTTTATGGAAAAGATAAAGTTGTTACTCAGTTCAGAATTAAATCTCAATAAAGCGACTTTGTCGATCAATTTTCAAAATCAGGGGATGAGAGTCTTTGTGGATGAAAATCTTTTTTCCCAGGTTATCATTAATCTTGTTCGCAATTCATATGAAGCTTTGCAAGGTCAGGAGAACGGAATGATACAAATAAATACCTATAAGTCAACCAACAACCAAACTGTGATTGAATTGATTGATAACGGGCCTGGAATCCAGATCGATTAGCTTGATCAGATATTTTTCCCCTTTTTCACAACCCGCGAAAACGGGAGTGGTATCGGCCTCAGCCTTTCGCGCCAGATAATACGTAAGCATAATGGAACCATTTCGGTTAAATCGCAACCAGGGAATACTTGTTTTGAACTTGTTTTTTAATACATAATAAGTATATACATAAGCCAGACAGGGGGCTTTCTTTGCTTCTTTTAAAGATAAAAATACCAATCCTCCCACGCAGTCATTGGTGGACATCAGCCACTCGAGAAGGCAAGGATAAACGTAAAGCAATACGATTGAGTGATAGATAGGGATATTAAGGAGTTCTTTGACAACCTCAACCACGACCTTTTGCTCAAAGTGTTAGACAAAGTAGTAGCAGAGAAATGGGTGAAGATGTACTGCAAACGCTGGCTGGAAATGCCAGTGCAAAAGTTGGATGGAACCATAGTAAGCAAAGAGGGACGAGGCACACCGCAAGGAGGAGTTATAAGTCCATTACTGCCAAACCTATTTCTGCACTATGCTTTTGATATGTGGATAACAAAGAAATGCCGGTCAATTTGCTTTGAGTGATACGCAGATGACATTATCGTACATTGCCATACGCAGCAGGAGGAAGAAACATTACTTTTGCAAATCGCCGAACGTATAAACCAATGCAAACTTGAACTACATCCGTTGAAAATGAAAATCGTTTATTGCAAAGATTATAGACGCAAAGAATCCCATGAACAGGTACAATTTGACTTTTTGGGGTTTAGTTTTCAGCCGCGTCCAAAGAAAGAATATCAGACAGGAATAACATATAACCTGTTTGATTTGTCAATCAGTAGAGGCTCGCAAAAGAGGATAGTCGAAGAAATAAGTCGTTTTAAAATCCAAATGTGGAGTGAGAGCACAATAGAACAAATTGCTGACACACTATATTCCAAGCTTCAAGGCTGGATAAACTACTACGGAAGGTTTAGGAAATGGTTATTTCTGAATGTCTTTCGCCGGTTGAGCTTCCGTTTGATGCAATGGGCGCAGCACAAGTATAAGATATCTGGAATCAAGCAGAGCTACCAATGGTAGAAAATCTATCAACGAGAGCATCCCGACCTATTTGCACATTGGCGATATGGTTGTAAAGAGTGTCTGGAATAACAAGAGCCGAATGAATCGAGAGATTCACGCACGGTTCTGTGAGTGGCTTGGGTTGAAATGCCCTTGTATACTCGACGTCTCAACCGTACGTTGTGGTAAATTGTAAAAATGCCTGTTGGATAGTTTAATCTAAAAGAAGATATATGAAATCGTCGTGAGACAATTATCTCACTCAATAAGAATAATATTATGGCGTATTACAAGTGATTGTTAAAAAAAATAATAACAAATAATAACAAATAATAACGAATAATAACAAATGAAAAGAGTCTTATTATTGTTAGCTGACGGATTTGAAACATTTGAAGCAAGTGTATTCATTGATGTAATCGGATGGAATCTCGTTGATGGAGATGGTTCAACGAAATTGTTTTCATGCGGATTTAAAAAGGAAATTAAAAGTTCATTCAGTCAAAGATTTATCGTTGATTATTTGATTGAGGATATTAAGGTAAATGATTTTGATGCATTAGCAATTCCAGGGGGATTCGAAGAATATGACTTTTATACTGATGCTTATGATGACAGGTTTTTGAATTTAATCAGGGAATTTAACAGGCAAAATAAGATAATAGCAACTGTATGTGTTGCCGCTTTACCATTGGGCAAGAGTGGCATACTGAAGAATAAAAAAGGGACAACATACAATGTTAAACCAGTACGGCAGGATACATTAAGAGCATTTGGCGTAAATGTGATTAATGAACCAATTGTGATCGAGGGCAATATCATTACATCATGGAATCCGTCAACGGCTATTGATGTGGCCCTGATGTTATTGGAATTACTGACAACAAAACAAAATGCTGATTATATCCGGGAAATAATGGGGTTTGAAAAGAAATAAGCACCCGGCCACAACATTCAGTATTATTTAATGCATCTCTATTGAGGGGTTCAAAGTTTCCTTTGGAATCATACTTTCATCTACTATTTGCAGTAATCACCTCTAAACTGACAAGTAATCCTATTATCAACAATATAACACCGAAATGCAGGATGAAAGCTTAAGAAAGCCAAGTTTTAATACGAGTTCATTGCATTAAGATCATAATTGTTTAATTTTATAACCTAATTAGCATAAAAAATGATCCGGATGAAATCAATGATCTTTGTTTTACTATCAGTTATATTATTCTTTCAGTTTGCTAACGCACAGCAAATCAGTGAGTGGCGGTCTGAAAACAGGACCGGGGTTTCTGCTGAAATTGGTTTAATGAAAACATGGCCTGCTGACGGACCTTCCATGCTTTGGTCATATTCTGATCTCTCCAAAGGTAATTCTTCGGTTTCATTTGGGAATAATTCCATTTATATTACAGGCACAAAAGATTCGCTTGATATTTTGTATGCATTGGATATGAATGGAAAAATACTCTGGCAAACCGCTATGGGCAGGGCATGGAACGAGTCATTTCCCGAAAGCCGGGCTACTCCTACCGTTGAAGGTGACAGGGTTTATACATGCAGCGGATATGGCGATATTGCCTGTATTGATGGACAAACCGGGAAAATAATCTGGTCGTTTAAAGCCAGTGAGCTGAATAAAGGCACTTATGGAAACTGGGGTATTGCTGAAGCGTTGCTGATTGATGGTGATAAACTTTATTTTACGCCCGGAGGCTCTGAAACTATGACTATTGCCCTCAATAAAGCAAACGGAAATCTCATCTGGAGATCTCCAAGTCTGAATGATAATCCCGGCTATGTGTCGCCAATTCTTGTCGAATATGCCGGTAAAAAAATGATAATAAATGTTTCGTTGCAACATGTTTTTGCAGTTGATGCTTCAAATGGCGAAATTCTCTGGAAGGTGGCTCATATAAGGCCCGAATCTATGAAATCTGATCAGGATTTTATCAAATGTGTAACTCCAATATTCTATGATGGGAAGGTGTATGTAACAGGGGGATATGATACAGGTGGTATGATGATAAGTATTGCGGATGATGGCAAAAGCGCAAATGTTATATGGACCGACAGCGTTCTGGATGTTCACCACGGCGGAGTGGTACTTATTGATGGTTATATTTATGGTTCGAACTGGCTGAACAACAGCAATGGCAACTGGTGCTGCATCGATTGGAACACAGGTAAAAAAAAGTGGGAAGAACATTGGAATTGTAAAGGTTCAATTATATCTGCTGAGGGCTTGCTGTATATTTACGATGAGAAGAAAGGGAATGTTGGATTGCTTAAGGCAACTCCGGAAAAATTCGATCTTGTCAGCAGCTTTCAGGTGAAGCTTGGGAAGTCAGGTCCTTTTTGGGCTCACCCTGTAATCCATAACGGGATTCTTTATCTGAGGCACAACAATGCATTAATGGCTTACGATATAAAAGCAAAGTAGGCAGTTTTAATAATGGAATTCTTATTTTCAATCATGATAAAGAAATTGCCTTTTTGCTTGTCAACTTATAAATTGAACAGGTTATTAAATTAACAATTGCACAATAAAAAATAGGAAGATGGAAAAACGTAAATTGGGAAAGAGCAACTTAGAGATCTCTGCTCTTGGTCTCGGTTGTATGGGGATGAGCTTTGGTTACGGAACTATTGCTGATAAGAATGAGATGATTTCACTTATTCATAAAGCAGTTGATAGCGGTGTAACTTTTTTTGATACAGCCGAAGTTTATGGTCCTTTTATTAATGAAGAACTCGTTGGAGAAGCT
>JBBQGD010000134.1:0-9201 GCA_038322655.1 Bacteroidales bacterium
TGTTGTCGTCTTTTTTACAACTGTTGGCGACGATTAAAATAAAGCCCATTAATAGGAATGGGTAAATCCATAGGTTTCTTTTTGGTTTCATAATAATTAGTTTAGTAGGTTAATTTTCAATTTTATGTTTGGTTTAAATTCGTTTCAATTTGTGCCGGACAGGCGGTTAAAACTCACTTTACAATTATTTTTTTCACTGCTTTAAATCCATTACCTTGGATTTCGACAAAATAAATTCCCGGTGTAACCACTCCCAAATCAATGCTTTGCGGCACCTGATCATACGTTTGCATAAATCGCAAGGTTTTTAGTGTTGCTCCTGATGTTGATCTTACGTATACCGTAATTTTACCGGTAAAACGTGAATCCAGCGCAAGCATAAAGTTTCCCTGATTTGGATTCGGGTAAATGCTTGTAAGTTTGTCGTCTGTGCTATTATCAAGTCCGGTTACTACAAACTCGGTAATTATTTTGAAGTCTTTCCAGTAAGTAGCAGCAGCGTATGTGCTTTTTGAAGAAGTGGGGACATACAAAACACAGGTATTTTTATCCACCTGGTCGAATGTTGTGCTTGTTACTGCAGCCGGAGTGTTTGCATAAACATAGATTTCTTTCAGACCAGAACAACCTGAAAAAGCGGTGTATTCGATCGTAATAACTGATTTGGGTATTTTGATTGTAGTAAGGCCGAAACAATTAAAAAATGCGGCGCCGCCGATAATCGCTACTGAATTCGGGATTTCATACGTACCCGTTTTTGAAACAGGGCATACAATCAATTTCGTTTTATCTTTATTGAATAGAACGCCATCAAGAGCCGAATAATTCTGATTTCCCGCATCAACCGTAATTGAGCCGCTAAACTCCCTGAAAGCATATAATCCAATTGAAGTTACAGAGCCGGGGATATTAAACGCTGTAACTTTACAATACACGAAAGCAGCAAATCCGATTGAAACAACAGAATTTGGAAGAGTGATTAACGTAAGCTTTTTGCAAAAATAAAAAGCATAATCTCGTATTGAAGTAACCGTGCCAGGAATTTCATAAACTCCGGTTTTGTTAGTGGAGCAGCCGATTAATTCAGTTTTTGCCTTATTAAACAAAATACCATCGAGGCTGCTATAGGATGGATTTCCCGTTTCGACCGAAATTAATCCACAAATTCCAAAAGAATGAATTCCGATGGATATGACCGATGCAGGAATACTGATAGACGTTAAACCGGTACAATTTGCAAAAGCAGCATCCTTAACTGTATTTACCGAGCTGGGAATAGTGATGGATGTCAGGTAATTACAATTTAGAAACGCATTAATGCCAACAGTAGTAACCGTATTAGGGATGAAGTAAGCACCTGTTTTAGAAACAGGGCAGGTGATTAGTTCGGTTTGATTTTTATTAAACAGAATGCCATCGAGGCTTGAATAATTTTGATTTCCGGATGATACTGTTATTAAACCACCGCAACCTCCGAATGTGTTGTATCCGATAGTAGTTACCGAAGCTGGAATAGCAACAGCGGTCAGGTTTTTACAGTTTTGAAAAGCATAAGATCCGATCGAAATAACCAGATCAGGAATATTGACTGAGGTAAGGCTGCTACAAGAAGAAAATGCAAAGTTCCCGATCGAAGTAACCGAACCTGTGAGTACAATTGACTTTAAACTGCTTTTATTCGTAAAGGCGAAATCTGGTACTTTTGAAGGAGCTGCAATACTAACACCGCTTAAATCAAGTACAGCCAATACCGGCATCGCATTCATCGTCTTGAAATCAAGCGAATCAATGCTACCCTGAACGGTAAGATTGGTTACCGTGGATTTCTCAGTGCTTGTGAGCGCTGCCGCAAGTCCGCCAGCCACATTCGTTACTGTTTTATTAACCTGAGCGGTTAAGCCTGATGTTATCGTAAATAATAAGACGATCAGGATTCCTGGCAAAAGTTTGCTTGTTTTCATAGGGAATATTGGAGTTAAGTACTTGATTTGTTTAAGTTTTTGTTATTTAACCAACTGCATTTTCCTTACCTCGCTTAATTCCCGTTTTGCAGCCTGCAGAAGGATATTCCGCCTGGCAAATCCGCGGCATTCCATACAACCGAATAATCTCCAGCATGTTTTTGCTCATTTATCAGCGTTGAAACTTCACTCCACACTTTGCCTTCCCAATTGATATCAGGATGAAGTGTTGAGAACGAAACACTTCAATAAGGGCCAAAAACCCCATCAGTTTTGAAAACTTTATTTGAATCGCTCATTTGACTTATGGAATTGTTATTTTCCTGATACGTTTATTATGCCTGTCAGCTACATATATATTTCCGGCAGCATCAACCCGTATCCCGCCTGGACCGGCAAATTCTGCTATGGATGCTTTCCCATCCAAAAAGGCAGCTACTCCATTGCCTGCGCAAGTACTGATTTTTCCATTTGATACAGTTACCTTCCTGATAACATTTGCGTAATAATCGGATATATAAATATTTCCTTGTTTATCAAGCGTAATATCAGCAGGTCCTGATATTGCCGCTGCAGTAGCGGGTCCACCATCGCCATTATATCCTTTTACCCCCGTTCCCGCAATGGTGCTGATAATACCAGATCCATCAACTTTCCGTATTCTTGCATTAAAATAATCAGCTATAATAATATTCCCGTCAGGATCAATGCATACGTTGTAAGGCGCATTCAAACTGGCATTTATGGCCAATTGTCCATCCCCGCTATATCCTTTAGTGCCATTTCCAGCTACGGTGGTTATAATGCCTGTTGTCATATTTACCTTTCTGATGACCTCTGATGCCCAGTCCGCGATATAAAGATCGCCACTTTTATCAAAGGCCAGACCGCTTGGATTTATTAGAGTAGCCGAAGTTGCAGGACCACCATTTCCTGCCGGCCCATTTCCGCCACCTGCTACAGTGGTAATAATACCTGTTGATTTATTGATCTTCCGGACTCTACTGTTATAGTAATCGGCTATAAACATATTTCCTGACTGGTCAAAGACAATACTGGTACCATTCTGTATACTCGCTGAAAGGGCAGGCCCACCATCGCCCGAAAAGCCTGGCAGGCTGCCGGCTACCACGGTATTAACTATTCCGGTGGAAACATTAATTTTACGGATACGTCCATAATCAGGGAAATAAATATTCCCATCTGCATCCAATCCTAAACCATCAGGATCAGTTGCCTGGGCATTGATAGCAAGGCCACCATCACCGGCGTAACCTGCTATACCCGTGCCCAATAATGTGCTAACCATGGGTTCTTTAACGGCAGAATCCTCATTATTTTTTTTACACCCGGTAACTAAGATTGCTGAGATTACCAGCGCAATTAAACATTTTGTTTTCATTTGGTTTTATTTTGGTTTATAATTGTTAATTGAATTCCCAATTTGTATCTATTTGAAAATGAATATCCTGTTATTCGTTTTCATGCTAATATCAATAAAAGGTTAGTGCTAATTATGCTATTGAACTTCTTGATTCTAAAAGGCATAATCATCTCGTTGGCAAAGTTATTACCCACTATAGCATTTTGCTCCAGGCGGCCATCCCCCCAACCGGAAGTTGCTTCGTTAAAATCAATATGGTAGATGTAACTCAAAGGCTTATCCTGAGTGTGCATCACATTCCAATATTTCTCGTAGTCGCTAAGTTCTTTCCCTCCTGCACCATTGATAATCTTTCTCTGTGGTTCGAACAAGGTGCCATAGTGAAGACGTGGCTGAATTTTCTGTGCCTGTGCCACGAGAACCGGAAATATCACAAGCAAAAGAATCCTTAAAATAGATTTTGAAATGGTTGAAGGATTTTTAAGCAGGTAAGTTGGATTCATGAAGATCGGATTTTGAATTAAGTATAAATTGAATCTAGTTTCCTCCAAGTAAGTGAGTAATCCGCTCATTTTATTAATTCTCCCTAATTGAATCCAATTTGCCTGCCACTTTTTAATCCGGTTCATCAGTGGTTCATTAATTAATTCGGGATTTCATCAGGGTATAAACAGGAATAAAAACACTTTTCCGGTGGACTGAGAATTATGAGAAAGTTGAGATAGTTGATATTGTCATATACGAGCAAAAACAATGTCAGCTTTTTCACGAGAATTATTGTCATTTCAAAGTAAATTTACATATCAATTGAAAATGAATGTAAGTATTTACATAACAGGACTAAAATGGAGGATGACACGCCAGATATTCTTGATGTGCAGAAAACCAACTATTATAAAAATGACGTAATTTGGCTATTCAATTATAAGGCGCTCTTATGAACAGGAAAACGAAAATAGCCAGGGTCGGAATATATCTGTTATTATGGGTTGTTCTTACTTTTATCCTGCTGTTTATTTATTATGATTTCAGCGCGCCTTTTTTACCTCAATTTATTTCCACACTTATAGTAACCAGCTTAACAGCGCTGCCTGCATACTATTCTGCAAAGGTGCTGGTGCCTGATTTCCTTTATCAGAAAAAAGTCCGGAGGTATATTGGCACTATGATGGTAATAGCATTTATCAATACTATTTTTACATACTTTATAGCCGGCGGATTATATTCATTATTGAGCGGGAGACCCTTGTTTACTGACATTAAATATATTGCGGTTATTACCCCTTCACTTTTTATCATGAATTTTATCGTAATCGGTATAAGCTGTGCTATCCAGATTATTACCGATCGTTTTGGGATGGAACAGGAATTGCACAAAGCCGAAAACGAAAAGAAAAATACTGAACTTTCTTTTCTTCGGGCACAGATAAATCCGCATTTTCTTTTCAATGTATTAAATACGATCTATTTCCAGATTAACAAGGAAAACATTGAGGCAAGGAACTCCATCGAAAAATTTTCGGAGATGCTCCGTTACCAGCTATACGAATGCAATACTGACATGATAGAAATCTCGAAAGAACTCGCCTATATTGAAAATTATGTTGCTATACAACAATTGCGGATGGAAGCAGGTACCGACCTGCAACTGAAACTTCAGGGAGATATAGGTTCGTTTAAAATTGCGCCTCTTCTTATAATACCACTTATCGAAAATGCATTCAAATTTATTTCTCATCACAAAGATCCTTCGCAGAACAAACTACACATATCCATTTATATGGAAAAGGATTCGGAGCTAGTAGTATATGTATCAAACACATACAACCCATTGGAAAGTACAATTCAACAACCGAATTCTAAAGGTCTCGGTCTGAAAAATATGGAACGCAGGCTTGCATTATTATATCCTGATAAACATATACTTACCAGCACCCGTGATGAAAACACCTATGAATCAACCCTTAAAATCAAATTCGATGATTAACTGTCTGGTTGTAGATGATGAGCCTATTGCCCGCGATGGCATAATGGAATATATAAGGCAGATTGATTATTTAAATCCGGTTGCCCAGTGTAAGAGTGCCGCAGAAGCTGCCGGTTTACTTAAAAGAAGTAAAATAGATCTGATTTTTATGGATATTCAAATGCCTAAGTTAACGGGTATAGAGTTCGTTAAAGCATTGGCTGATCCGCCGCTGATTATATTTACTACAGCATATTCCGAATATGCTTTGGAAGGCTTTGAACTGGATGTGGTTGATTACCTGCTGAAACCAATTTCGTTTGCCCGCTTTCTGAAATCGGCCGAAAAAGCCCAGAACTTCCTGCATGCCAGGGAAAAAGAAGTAAGTATAACTGATGATTTCTTTTTTATCAAATGCAACTGCAAAATCGAAAAAATTGTAATGGCCGAAGTAATCTATATCGAAGCCATGGCAAATTATGTTATTATTCATACGAAACAAAAAAAATACATAACTTATCTTACATTCACTGGTATCAGCGGCCAGTTGCCCGCGCGGCATTTTGTCCGGATTCATAAATCATTTCTGGTGGCTGTTTCGGCCATACAAACCATTGATGGAAATGAAATTATTACAAGTTCGGCTCGCCTTCCTCTGAGTAAAAATTACAGGGATGAAGTGATGAGCCGGATTGAATCGAAACTGATAAAACGATAATATAAAATTGCAGGAAAGGCTTCTGCTCAATTATGCCATGAACGCCTGATTCTTTCTCCGAAAAACTCCATGAATCTAAGCATATAAGCCTTAGCGGGATTATTCTGCACAAGGATTAAACACGAAAATCAAGGATGGAATATTAATATACCCTCCATTGATAAGTGTATATAGCCTTAAAACCAGCACCCATGCTTACCACAATAGTTTTTTCCTCATTATTCTTATAGCCCTTTTCTACCGGCTTGTCTGTAACAATTTCTGAATTGAAATCATTATTGAAATAATTTTCGCCCCGGAGATTAAAAAAGTAAAGGCCATAAATGCCCTGATTAAAGCTGACTGATTGAGTTTCGGGTTTCCATGTTTTTGATTTAAGGGTTTTAAGATTATAGCTCATATTGATTTTCTCGCCGGGAACCAGCACAGCCGGAGGATCAGTCCATGCAACCGTATAAGTAACTCCTGCAAGTAATACTCCGGTTTTTTGATACTAATGTTTTTTTGAGATCTAAATATTATGCTCTTAATAGAAATATTCGCAGGAAACCTACGGCTGCATTTTTTCTGAATTAATTGATGCAAGGTTTTCCGAAAAGTAATCTCTGTTAATAAATCAGTGATTCCGCTGAAGTATCCCTTAAACAGCATAAATCAAATTTGAATCAAGATGAAATATACTGCATCTAAACTTCTTCGGGGAAAGGCATAGTGTTTCACTATGGACATCTGCTTTTAGAAATCAAAAAAGAAGATGTTGATCAATCCGTAATCTCATTATCTTTGAAAAGGCAAACAAATTCTGAAGTTCTAACCGAAAATTTCAACATCCGGGAAAAATGAGTATAAATATTCAAAATATAGGTTCTTCGATACCCATGCGGGTAAATTCAGTTGATTTTTTTAGGGGTCTTACTATGTTTCTTTTAGCAGGTGAAAGCACCATGCTGTATGAGCATTTCCAAAGGTTTAACGGCAGTTTTATGCAGTTTTTTGCAACTCAGTTTTCACACCACCAATGGCACGGATTGCATTTCTGGGATCTGATTCAGCCTTTCTTTATGTTTATTGTCGGGGTTAGTATTCCTTTTGCTGTGGCCAACAGGATAAAAAAAGGAGACACCACTAAAACCATAACCCGGCATGCACTGAAAAGATCATTTTTATTGCTGTTTTTCGGCTGGGCATTATATTGTATTGGACCGGGGAAAATAGAATGGCATTTCCAGAATGTTCTGGCACAACTTTCAGTCACCTATCTTATCGCTTTTCTGATAAGGAACAAGAGTTTTTTATTCCAGCTCATCTTTACACTTATTATACTCTTATTAATTGATCTGGTTTACCGTTTCTTTCCTGTTGAAGGCTTTAACCATCCATGGGTTAACTTCGAAAATCTCGGGGCTTGGATTAACAATAAGATAGAAGGTGTTGACAGAGCCAGCGAATGGGCCTCACTGAATGCCATCTCAACCACTGCACATACAGTTTGGGGCCTGATGTGTGGCAAATTACTGATGAGTGAAAAGTCTGTAAAAGTAAAAATTCAGTGGCTATTTATAGCAGGTATTATAGCCTTGTTTATTGGCTATTCACTTGATTTAATGAATATAACACCCATTATTAAAAAAATAGCAACATCATCATTCGTGTTTGCAAGCGGTGGGTGGACTATCCTGGCACTCTGTCTCTTTTATTGGTTGATTGATGTGAAAAAATTATTTGCAACCGGAACCAATATGTTTAAAATAGTAGGGATGAATTCCATTTTCATATACATCTTTTTCTCGATAGGGGGTAGTGAACTTTTAACTAAAATCTTTATTCCATTCACTAAAACTTTGTTTACCTGGAGTGGAGAGCTTTCAGTTGATGTAATGACCAGTTTGGCTGTTTGGGCTGCACTCTGGTATATTTGCTACTGGCTTTATAAAAACAGAGTGTTTATTAAAATTTAAAATGGGCGATGTTTATCATTAAAAAGGGACTCTTATTTTTAGCCGTATTTGAATTGATAATTTTTGCCTGAATCCTATTGTTTGCTAAAAATGTTTCTCACTCAATCGCCTTTGCCCCGTCCGGTAGAGTTCCCGGTGAGCTGAATGCCGGATTTGTCAGAAATGTCTCATCGCGCAAAGTTTTAATAAAAGCGATAAGATCGGCTTTATCTGAAGGAGTTAAGTGAATACCTCCGTCATATGCATGATGCATCAGCGGATCCACATTGGGTGACCAGATAACGCCTTCAGAATAAAAATCAATTACTTCCTCCAGTGTTTTAAAACGACCGTCATGCATGTATGGCCCGGTAAGTTCTATATTTCGAAGGGTGGTGGCCTTATAGGCACCTTTATCTTTAGGATCGGCAGTAACCGAATAACGATCGCGGGAATCTTCAACATTTGAAGAATCCTTCCCGTTATTATAGAATAAATTGGTCGTAAACAGCGGATTCCCTGCGCCACCGTGACAATGAAAACAATCGGCGCCGTTCTCGGTCATAAACAGAACATATCCATTTAGTTCCTGGTTGCTGAGCTGCTGTTCGCCACGCATATATTTATCAAATTTCGAATCCGACGAAATCAATATTCGAACAAACTGTGCCACAGCTTTACTGATATTCTTAAAAGTAACAGTGCGCGAACCGAATGCTTTTTCAAAAAGTTCAGGATAACCGGGTATGCTTTGAATCAGTGCTCTGGTTTTACTTGTGTCGCCCGCCATTTCGTCGGGCGCCGTTACTCCCATTCGCACTATATCTTCGATTGTTCGCTGAGTGACTTCCGGGTTATTATTCGAAACTGATCCCGACCAGTTGTACCCCGACTCATTCCATACCAGGTTGATCATAGGCAACATAACGTGAGGCGTTGCTATACCGGTAATTCCAAAGGGATGTCCGCCCGTGAACTTAGGATGATCAATTCCGCATTCAAATGATCTGGATTGCAGGTGGCAAGTGCCACAACTCATCATTTTGTCTGGTGCGGTGTTGCCGGATAAGCGTCCGTCATAAAAAAGATATCTACCTAACTCAATACCCTCAACCGTCAAAGGGTTATCAGCAGGGATATTCATCCGGGTCGGAAAATATTTGGGAACAGCAATCTGGTATGGAGTAGGATTATAGTATTCATCAGCATCATGAGTACAGGACGAAAATCCAAAA
>JBBQGD010000135.1:0-9117 GCA_038322655.1 Bacteroidales bacterium
ATTTATCAGCAGCAAGTATTTTTTCATCAGAATATAAAAATTCACTCGGAAATACTATTTAGATTTTGTGACCAGACTGAGTAATAAGTGGTGGAGTGTGATTATACTCTTTTTACCTAGTTGATCTAGCTTTTTCTGCTAATACTGTAATAAGATACTTCAATTGCACAGAGGTACAAAAGGACACTGAACCCTCCGGCACCGGCTGAGTGGGAATGTTAATATTATTCTTAAAAAACCAGAAAAACTATTAAAACACATTAAAGTTTATTGTTGCCCATTACACTGCGCACCATGCGCTAAGCACAATGCACAATGCACTCCTATTTCAGAAATCACATATCCGGATTAACCCAAACCCTAACCAAGTTTATTTTCCCATGTTTTTTCATTATTTTATTTCTTTTTGAGTGGACATGTCTATTGTATCGTCAATCTTTAAAGGAGTAACTTTTTGGCTACCACATAACGGGCAATTTATCATTTCAATTTCTTTTTCCAGGTTGTTGAAATCGCAGCCACATTGTTGGCAATGATACCAATCGCTGTCGAAATACACTTTGCCGCCTTCAACAACAATTTGCTTTCCTTCAACAAAAGCTTTTGCTATTTTCTGACGCGCCGAGGCATAAATACGGGTAAAAGTCGGCCGGGAAATCCCCATGATTGCTGATGCTTCTAGATGATTTTCCAGGTCATAATCGCACAATCGTAACGATTCATACTCTTCAATTAAAAGATAAACGGCTGGGGTAATTTTGGTTTCAACTAAAGAGCCATAAGGCTTAAATCCTTTAATAACAGGAGGGTTTAATATTTTTCTTGGCCTCTTTATTCTGGGTGACATACTTTTTCAGGGATTTATCGGCGACAAATGTAGCGAACATATGTTCATATGCAACTAGATAGACATAATTATTTTAAAAAATATTCTTAAATATGATTTGTAAAATTTCAACCTTCGCCACAACATTCATATTCTATATGATTTGTGTTTCAAAAAAAAATAGAAAATGGTTTTTGAACAAAACATTTTTAACCCACTACTATCCTTTCTGCAGATATATATATGTTATTCAATAGGATTAGGAAGACAAGAACAAAAAAAATTCCGTTTACATTTAAATCATTAGCTATCGCTCACAAATATTGGGCAAACTTAAAAGACGATTCTAAAATCCAAGTAACTATCGTCAATAAATAAACCATCAACTTAATTGAAGCTTTGAG
Source organism: Bacteroidales bacterium (assembly GCA_038322655.1). Classification (GTDB taxonomy): domain Bacteria; phylum Bacteroidota; class Bacteroidia; order Bacteroidales; family UBA4417; genus UBA4417. The sequence goes on from JBBQGD010000135.1 coordinate 1,231, forward strand.
ATTTACCATGCTTATTTGAGTACTGAAAAGACAACCACCATTTAGCAATGGCACAAACAGGGACTAACTTTAGGATTCGAAATACATTGAAATAAGTTGAAATACATTGAAATAATAGAACTCATATTTTGCTGTATTTCAGTTAATAGCATTCTTGTTAGATGAAAGGTGGAAACGGCTATGGACGTGAATATAGTAACTATTGTATGTAAAGGCCCAAGAGGCAGAAAAAACAATTAAAATTTTGAAAAAAATAAGAAATACTCTGAGATCAAGAAAGGCTGCTCTTCTGGAGCAGCCTTTCAATTTACATATTAATATTTATCTTCTACAGGGGTTATCCTTTCTCACTTATTGATTTCAATCGATCATAATCAATAACCTGGAAAAACTTACCTCTGATCTTGATTATTCCTTCTTCATCAAATTTTTTCAGCATTCGCACAACTGTTTCCTGGCTCATTCCGCAAAGTTCAGCCAATTCTTTTCTCGAGAGAGGAAGATCAAATTCATGCTGTTTAAATATTCTGTCGGCCAGACACAACAAAATATCTGCGATACGACCATAAGATTGTTTATGCGTAAAACAGAAGAATCGACCATTAATCTGGGCACTGTTTGCACCAAGAATCGCAATTACATCTTTTGAAAAAGCGAAATTTTCGGATAACAATTTTTTAAAGAAAAGGATATCAATTTGTTTGATTTCAGAGTCAATATAAGTTTTTGCTGAATACTGATAGGTTTGGTTATCAGTGCTTATAGTTGAAAGGCCAAGTAGGTTACCGCTTGTTACCACTTTCAATACAAGAGAGTTTACACCATCATCGAGAAAGACTTTGGCAAGACCTTGTTCAATAAAAAACATATGTGAAGCCAACCCTCCTTGTTTACAAATCAGCTCCCCTTTTTTGTACTTTACTACAACTGAATGATTTTCCAACAAATCCTTTTCCTGTGCAGTAAGTAACTCGAAACACTTGCATGTATAGCTTTGTATAGTACATCCGGTAAATTGCTTCATAATTAAATATCCTTAGTAACGATGCAAATGTATGGATTTGTAAATTGTTATTGATCTATGTCAATAAATAAATTGTTTCAGGCGTACTCAATTGCATATCTATGACACCACCAATTTTCGACCTCTTTACTTAAATATCATCATTTTTGTGCCTCAAGTAATAGCTAAATATTTTAAGATATGAATACAATTAAAAAGTTCTTTCTGCTATTGGTCATAACGGTTCCCGTCTTTCTTTTTATTGGATGTAACAAAGATAAAACTGACCCGGTTTCAGATAATACGGCTTCTTGCGAGGGTTGCCACACCGATTATGCGCATCTGCAGGCAGTATATTCGCCCGATACTACAGCTCCTGCAGGAGGGTGTGGAGGAGAAGCTCCGCATTATGAACCTTACGACAGGGTATTCATGGGAGGTGAAGGCTATGCCAATTACAAAAAAACAGGTCATTACCAGATTGGATGTACCGGCTGTCACAAAGGAACCGATAACACTGCAGATAAGAACCTGGCCCACTCAGGAGATTTTATCAGCAATCCATCCATTTTTAACGAACAGACATGTGGTAATTGTCACAAAGCAATTGTCGACAATTTCAAAACCAGTATCCACCAAGGTACAGGGCAGAAAAGAAAAGTTGCTATACGAAGCGGATTCAGCGGTTCGGAGGATTTTTCAAAACTTCCTGCTCATCAAATAGAAGGCTACAATAAAAATTGCGCTACCTGTCATGCTTCCTGCGGTGACTGCCATATTGTTCGTCCACCTATTGCCGGAGGCGGTCTGACCCAAGGCCACGAATTTATCAGGACACCCGATATGGTAACAGTTTGTGTTTCGTGCCATGTTTCCCGGGGAGGACATGCATATATGGGAGTAGCTCCCGGGACCCTACCCGATGTGCATTTATCTAAGGCTGGATTTAAATGTATCGATTGCCATACCGGAGCTGAATTGCATGGCGACGGACAAAAAGTTGAACAAAGATATGCCTATTCCAAACTACCAACCTGCACACAATGCCATTCAGGACTGGCTACCAAGAATATTTACCATTCCATGCACTATAATGACTTCAATTGTCAGGCTTGTCATTCACAGGATTATAACAATTGCGGTAGCTGTCATATACATGGCGAAGGGGCAAGAATTCCTTCCTATTTGGGCTTTAAAATAGCATCCAATCCTATTCCTACTATAAAAACAGGATATGATTTTGCTGTTGTCCGCCGTACACTCGGGGCTCCTGACAACTGGAAAGAATACGGAGTGCCTGCATATGCCAATTTTAATGCCCTGCCAACTTACAATTATGCAACTCCGCATAACATTCTACGATGGACTTCAAGAACAGCGAAAGTTCAGGGTCAATCGTGTTCGTATAATTGCCATATACGGAACGAAGGTGGCGAACTTAAAAATAAAAGCCTTTATCTTTTTAAAAGCGATCTTCTAACCTGGGAAGAGCAGGCATCGGCAAATATTACCGTAGATGGAAAACTACCACAGTCGTGGTTTGTAGAAAAATAATAACCCCAATCAATAATTTAATCAATTAAAACTTTATTTATGAAAAAAATTAATTCCTTATTTTTGCTCAGCTTCCTTTTTCTGGCTGTATTTTTTACTTCCTGCGAAAAAGATAACACCCCGGCAATAAATGAATCTGAAGTTCTGGCTACTTATCTCGAGTCAGTAGATTCACCTTTGCATAAGGATTTTGTTAATACTGACATGCCAACAATTATGGCTGCCAGCGAAGTAAAAACCCTGAACGAAACCGGACAAGTGTATATTATCGATATCAGGTCAGCAGCTGATTTTGCAACAGGCTATATCAAGAATGCACACAATGTGGCTTTTGCTGATTTGCTAACTCATGTTAAAGGTATTACTAACATGGCAAGTTACACCAAGATTGCTATTGTATGCTATACCGGGCAGACAGCTGGTTATGGAGCAAGTTTATTAAGGCTGATGGGCTACGACAAAGTATACTCCATGAAATGGGGAATGTCTTCGTGGAATGCTGATTTCGCCGGGAAATGGAATACTGCAATAGGAAACGGCAATGCTTTTGCTTCGCAGTTTACTGCTACAGAAACAGCAAAAGGTGCTGTTGGCGATTTGCCAGTGCTTACCACCGGAAAAACAACCGGTCAGGAAATTCTCGAAGCACGTGTTGCAACGCTGCTCACTGATGGATTTGCTCCTGCCTCAGTATCTAACCAGGTTTTATTTGCTAAACTAGCTGACTATTATATTGTAAACTACTGGCCAGCAAATCATTATGGTGACCCTGGACATATTCCGGGAGCTACGCAGTACACTCCAAAAGAGTCAATAAAACTGAGTGCCGACCTGAAGACTTTACCTGCTAATAAAATGGTTGCAGTTTATTGCTATACTGGTCAAACCAGTGCTTTCCTTACCGCCTATCTGCGCCTGCTGGGTTATGATGCCAAATCAGTGCTTTATGGTACCAATGGTATGATTTATGATAAGATGGCTGCAAAAGCTTTGACTGTATTCAGCTCTACTCAAATAATGGGATATACCTACGAAAAATAATTAAATTTGCATTACCATAAAAAGCTGTCATTTTGTGTGACAGCTTTTTTTTTGTGTGTTTTAATGGCGCACAAATAAAAGCCGGCCTTTCTCGCTCGGATTTACCTTCGCTGATACCGCATGACTAAGTTGTATTACGGGTAGATGAAAATATAGAAAAGAATTAGTGAATCGATGAATAAAAGTGGTTAAAGTTTTGAATTCTGTCAGGCTGGTAAGCCGGTGGTTTCAGTATTAAAGCTGTTTCAAATTCGAATAAAATTAAAATAATATAGTTATTTATTGATATCGACAGGGTGATTTATACTTACAAGTTCTTTGTCGCCAAATGAATCACAACCCTTACAACGAACATGGTTTTCGAGCCCGTCAATTAATTTAAAACACTTTTTACATTTATACCACTGCTTTAGAAATTCAACATTTCCACCTTCAATTTCAATTGCCTGGCATTCAACAAAGGCTTTTGCAATTTTTTTTAAAGCTCTGTTATAAACTCTTGTAAATGTAGGTCGTGAAACATCCATCTTTTCGGCGGCCTCTTCCTGCTGTAAGTTCTGATAGTTGATCAGGTTAATGCTTTCGAATTCATCATACTGAAGCTTAACGGAATTGATTTCAGACAAAGGCATTCCAAAAGGCCTAAAGCCTGCCATTTTAGGCGGATTAAGTATTTTACGGCTTCTAACTGGCCTGGCCATATGTTTTTCGGGTTAGTATTTTTCTGATATCTGGTAAAAGTAGATAAAAAAAGAATGCTAACGATAATAGCAATATGCCTTTACCAATAAAACAATATGGGCCGCAGTAGAAAGCATCATCTAAACCGCAAAGGCTTGCTGTCCAACCCAAAAGGGCCATAAAAATATAATCAGCAAACACAATGATCGGGAGTAAGAGCAGTGCTTTAATTAAAGTCTGGTTTTTCATGGCTCTGATTTTTATACAAAGTTAATGAACGTGCGTTCATAATGCAAATGCTTTTTATCATATGCAGAAAATAATATTATTGGATTCCTGATATGATATTGGAACTAATTGAATTACAATTAATAATGAACCTGCGTTCATAAATAAAATAATTTATTGATTTTGTATTTTTCTTTTTAAAACCTTAATAATGAACGAAAAATAGAAAAAAGGGGGATAAAATTTATTATCTCATTGATATTCAAAATCTTTGAGTTGCGAAAACAAAATTATCTCCCGTGAGTGAATTTTGGAATAAAAATCAGACAAAAGGAGCAGAAATTTCAGAATCCCATGTACCTACTCTGTTCAATTTAGCAGAACATGATAAAAAGAAAGTTGAAGTTCGCTTTAGCCTGGAAGAGACATCCAATGATGGTGGATTAGTTACCCATGATTAAGAAATGACATGTCTTACTATTGGCCATAACGGTTAGACTATAAATAGTGTCGGTTTGCGTGGTTGTCTGCTTTCAACCAACACCGATACTGGTGCGGGCGACAATCCCGATCTATCGGGACCAACTATGTCCTTCACCCGCCATTATTTATAGCCTCCTATGTAATATTTATCTAACAAAGATAAGTGTGGCATTCATTAACCACTTCTCTGACCAAGGTCTCTTTTTATTTACATGGATTCTTTGTTGTAGCCAGTTTTATTTTAAAAGTAGGCTATTAATGTCCAGTTCAATATTATCAGAATAGCCATAATAAATGCTTTTTATTATTCCTTGACGGTCTATAAGAACATATCTTGGATATGAGTTTACTTTTAAAATCGAATTCAATTCCTTATTTCCTTTGACCTGGTCAATAGTGATATTCTTTTCTTTTACATATTCTTTTGCTTTTTCAAAGTCAGAAACAACACCAAATGTAGTGAGACCATATGATTTATACACATTTGCAATTTCTTCAATCGCCGGTAATGATTCTATGCAGGGCTTACACCAAAGTTCCCAGAAATCCAGCAAAATAATCTTTGACTCCAGACTCCGGATGTTTATGGATTCGTTTTTGAATGTATGTAAGACTATTACTGGTACTTTTTTCCCAATAAGTCCGTCAGTTGACCTGGCTGTGGCATCTTCCATTCTTCCATAGCCTGTCTTGAAATACAAATTCGAAAGCTTATTGTCGGTCACCTCATCGTTTATAAGGACATTTGTTAAATCGAAAGTTATCGATTGTTTCCATTTTTGTCGAGAGTTGATAATTGTGATTGTAATTCGGTTTGGAATTAATGTTCTTTTATCTATTAATAAAATTTGCGTTTTAACTGATGCCCCATGATTTGTAAAAGTTTTAAAAACAAAAGTGTTTTCGTCAATATTGATGAGAGAAAATTTGATTCTTGCTGTGTCAATCTTCAAAAGATCAGCCAGAACCAATTGACCTACAGGCGTAGCGTGTACAAATTTTCCATAATTTGGTTTCTTAAAATAAAACTTATGGTCCATTTCGACTTCATAAAGCGTATTATCGACATAGAAGTCTTCTGTTGAGGAATCATCCCGTTTTCCATAGAAAGACAAACCAACAGTTAAGTCGTTCTTGTCGGGCTGTAATGTAACTATACCGGTATGATTGCGGATGCTTCCGGAAACCAGAGTATCAATTCTCTTTACTTCGTATCTTATTACTTTAATTTGTGTTTGTTTTTTTAGAAATTCATTAAACAAATCTTTCAGTTTTTCAGAATCATTGAGAATTTGATTAGTTTCAGCTAATTTATTTTTCAAAGGACTCTGTTCCGAATAATTATAATGAGGAATAAAAATAATTAGGATTAAAATCATAAGGTGAATTTGCAGTTTCTTCATATCTCAAAATTTAATAATTGGTTGATTCTCTTAAAATGCTTCTAAAAGTGAGTATATGTGAAGTGAAACCGTTTAGGGAGCATTATCGCATATACATTATTGTGTGTAGATAGGGCTTCTTCTATTTATATTCTTCGGGTAATTTTCTCGCTTTGCTTGCTTGTTCAAAAGCATATCCCATTTTTAAAAGTTTATCTTCCTCAAACGGTCTGGCTATAAATGTAAGACCTGTTGGTTGACCGGTTGCCGTGTAACCCATCGGAATAATGAGGCAAGGGTATTTAGCAGCAGCAGCATAGCCGGCACCTTGGTTATCTATGGATAAGATTGCATCCAGTTGATTTGCTACCATGGGTGTTTCAAAATAGCGTACCCCCTCACCATGTAATCTTGTCCTCAATTGAATTAACTCGTTTGATCCGAGATCTACTGTTGTGGCTTGCGCAAAACGGGCTTGTCCATATGGTATTCTTTTTAAAGAGTCCTGTTTATTATACTCCACAATCTCTTTCATCGTGCGTATAGTAATATCATCAGGCGCATATTTATTCAGATAATTTGGCAGGTCTATCCTCATATCAGCACTTAATAAATCACCGAAGCCTTCAAAATTTATGCTTACCGGCTCAAATTCAATAGCGATGCCTCCCAGCGAAACAATTTTTTCAACGTTTAGCTTATATATAGAATCTTTTAATAAGTTTTTATTTACTCCAAATCGCAATCCTTTAAGTGTTCCCGTTTCCAGATCTTCCAGGTATTTTTTATTCTTAGGATTGTCCCTGGTTACAGAATCATCAGGATCTTCACCACTTATTGCAGACAGCAGAATGGCATTATCGGTTACGTTTCTGGTCATTGGGCCAGGTGTATCCAATGTACCCGATATTGGAACAATTCCATTTCGGCTCAATAAGCCAACAGTCGGTTTCAGTCCCACAACAGAACTTTTACTTGAAGGAGATAGAATTGATCCTGAAGTTTCTGTGCCAATAGCTGCCACTGCATAATTAGCCGCCATGGCAACACCACTGCCGGAGCTTGAACCACCGCTATCAAATATTCTGCGACCATAGGCATTAAGCGTTTGACCTCCTATTGCGCTAAAGCCATTTGGACCTCCGAGAAACAAGAAATTAGCCCATTCGCTTAAGTTTGTTTTTCCTAAAATAATAGCACCTTTCTCTTTTAATCTTTCTACAATAAATGCATCGGATGCTATATTATTTCTTAAGAAATAAGTCCCTGCTGTAGTAGGCATTCCTGCAACATTCGTATTATCTTTGATAAGGATCGGCATGCCATAAATTGGATGGTCTTGTATGGATCTGTTTTTGTCTTTTTCCCGAGCTTCACTAACAGCATTCGGGTTAATGGCAATAATTGCGTTCAGCATCTTATTTTTGTCATTTTCATACTTAACAATTCTGAATATATACCATTGTGTTAGTGTTTCGTAAGTAAGAACACCAGACTGGACATACGATTGGATTG
>JBBQGD010000136.1:0-9052 GCA_038322655.1 Bacteroidales bacterium
GAAAAATATTTTTTTGTGCAAATGATCATACCTATATGCAACTGGATTCTATGTCTATATCACCACTTATTTATTGAACACAGAACCTCCGACACAAAAACAAAGAGTACAAAGAGGTTACTTTACGCTATTGCGATAACAGGTAAATCAAATGTAAAATGAAATTTGCTTGAATCAGAAGCTGAGGATTGGAAAATAAGTGACCATTTGCAACCAGAAAAAATCTCTTTCTGCACTATTTGTTCTTTTTTTTATCCCCCTTAGCAGGTTCGCCCAATTCAGCTGCCCAGATTATCGATTCTATTTGTCGCACATAATTGCGTTTCGATTTATTAGGGTAATACACATACCCATCGAATACAATTATCCGTTGATGTGGAGCATCCACAATGGTGTAATTTACAAAAGGTCCGCCCATAAAGTCCCCAAAAGTTTTCCATAAGCCACGTGTCTCAATGGCAAAAAGGTTTTTAAAAAGTATCTTTCTTGAAACCGGAGTATAAAATTCACGTTCAGTAGTCATATAAGAACCCTCTATAGGACCAGGTACATAAAGTTTGGTATATCGGTCGCGGGTGGCCAGAATAGCGGCAGGATTCATCTGGGCAGTATCTTTGTACGGGTAGGTATAAATCATCAAACCCAGGCTCATGGTTGTGGCCTCCGAACGCAGCCAAACAAAATCCGACATTTTTTTAGCCTGGTAAAAGTCCTTTGAGATAACCATTTTGACACCAAATTCTTCGGCTAAAATCTTTTCGACTGCATAATTCTGGGTTAATGAATTTAGCTCACGGAACCGTGCCCTTTCATTCTGATTAAATAACTCTTTGATTGCTTCGCTGTCCTTTGCAAACAGATTAAAAAAGGCTGTATCGGAACCTGCTTCTACTTTAATAACCCGCTGTGGATGTGCCCATACATTCCTAAGCGTTTCTACCTTACTTTTTTTGTGGCTGGCTTTAATATCGACTACAAGCACATTGCGGTGCGTTTGAAGAAAAGTGCTGAAATCTTTCTCTGAAACGTTAATCAGGGTGAACTCCGGTTCTTCTTCAGGCAGCCCTGGCATATCTTGCATGAGTGATGCTCGGATAGTATCACCGACAGCACTATTCCACCGCGGTTTACTACATACAACTATTATCTCGGAACCACGTCCTGTCGAATTAGGACCTTTACTTTTACTTTCACTACATGATGCCAGGCTAAGTGTGGCAAATAAAAAATAAATCGATTTCTTAAACCACATCTGGAATGTATGCTTTACAGGTTCAGTGTTATAGAAAAAGGAGCGGTAATAAGGCTAAATATGAATGTGAGAATTATGAACAAGAATTACTTACTATAAACCATCGTGTAACTTAAAATACTGGCCTGATCGTCCCATATGGGAAAACCAGTTGGATAAAAAGCAGAATCTTAACCCGCAGGCAGAATCACCTTTATCTTTTGTCCAACCTTCAAACCTGCTTTTCCGGATAATTTATTCCATTCTTTAAGCTGATCTATGGTTATGCCATTATAATGCTGGGCTATACTCCAAAGCGTATCACCAGGTTTTACTGTATAAAAAACAAGTTTTAAATCTGTATCAGCTTTAGTGGTATTTTTTGTTGGTATTGCCTGTGCAGTAGTTTTTGAATCACTTCCGCTGTCGGGCTGATTTACTCTGAGCTTTTGACCTACAAGCAGATTACTGGATTCCAATGAATTCCATGTTACGAGATCATCAGAACTTACGCCATAGGTTGTTGCTATCTTTGTAAGATATTCTCCCGTTCTGACTACATGGTATTTTGTACCGGATGAAGCCTGATTTTGTTGAACAACTGGTTTTTTACTTTCTTTTTCCTTGTTTACAGCTACGCTTTCATCAACCACTGTCCTTCCTGGAGCGTTAATCCTGATTTTTTGACCTATCTGTATAGTCGAGCTTTTCATATTATTCCATCCCATCAGTTCTTTTGTAGAAACATTGTATTTGGATGAAATTTTACCAAGACTTTCGCCTCTTTTAACTAAATGATATTTTGGGCTGACACTCTTTGTGGTTGATTTCGAAGTAACTGAAGCTACAGGCTGTTCATCGGGTTGTGAATTGGAATTATCAGCCACTTCCTGTTTTACAGGAACCGTTTTAGGCGCTTTCGCCTGAATCTTTGGTTGTTGTGATTTAACATAAATTTTTAAAGCCTGCCCTTTATACAGAGAGGATTTCTTTAATTTGTTCCATTTTTTAATCTCTGATGATGTACAATCATATTTCCGGGCAATACCTGAAATCGTCTCACCATTACGCACTTTATGGGTAATTCTTTTAGTGATCAGATCATAATCAGCATTATCCTGTAATTTAAACTGGCTTGCATCATACCCTTTAAGCTGATAATAAGCATACAGTGCAAGTTCATTATTCAGAAAATCTGCAATTGATTTTTTAGGCAGGCGGATATAGAAAGGATTGGCCGGTGTAGCCGGAATAAAACCCGTCCTGAAAGTCGGATTCAGAAATTCGAGGTCGGAAATGCTTACTGAAAGTTTATCAGAAAGAATGCTTAACGTGAGTGGCTGGTGTACGGCTATTGTATCTGTTTCGTGATACAGTATTCTAGGCATAGCAGGGTAAATATTATGCTCGTTTGAATAGGCCATAACATAATTTACAGCAATAAAAGCCGGCACATAATCGCGTGTTTCCTTGGGAAGATAAGGCATAATTTCCCAGAAAGTCATTTTGCCGCCCGATCGCCTGATAGCTTTATTAACATTACCTGGACCGGAATTATAGGCTGCCAGTACCAACAACCAATCGTGGTACATATTGTAAAGATCATTAAAGTGACGGCAGGCTGCAACAGTAGCTTTTAACGGGTCATTACGATCGTCAACATATGATGTTAATTCAAGTCCATATATTTTCCCTGTATAATACATAAACTGCCATAATCCTCCGGCACCTGCGCTTGAACGGGCTTTGGCATTAAGTGCCGATTCAACGATGGCAAGATATTTTAATTCAAGCGGAATATTATATTTATCGAGCTGCTGCTCAAACATTGGGAAATACATCTGGGCCAAACCGAGAACCCGTTCAGTTGTTCCACGTTTCCGGTTGGCATACAAATCTATAAATGCCCTGACCCGTTGATTATATACAAGGCTTATTGGCGATCCAACATCAAGACGTTGCATCCGGTAATAATATACCGAATCCGGATAGGTAGGTACAAAGTTGGGAAGAAAGTTATATTTGTTTGTATTTAACTGTTTCCAAGTATTTTCGGTGCTTTCAAAGTATTTCAGGGTGCTGAGACTATCAAGTGCTGCAGCGATGCGGTTGTCGTCAATAAATTCAAAATCAGCGGGAGCTTTTTCAGGAGTTGTATTATAACCTGCTTGCTGTGCTCTTAAAGAGACAGTCAGACTAAAAAAGAGTACTAATAATTGGTATTTTATATTCATATTTTTTTTTAAGCTTTAATGTCAAAAAAATTTACTTAATATCCTTTGACATGCCCATGTTGTACTATTGGCTAAAATACAAAAAATACGTTGGGTGAAATGAGCCCTTGAATTTATTAATTCACAAACGTATGTTAAGAAAGATAACGGTAGAAACCGCTAATTGGTATGTTTTAATATAACTTTCGAACCAACCAAACTTCCCGAATAAATAGTATCGGAAAATGTACATTAACTTTTCTACAGAAAAATTGTACTTACTTGCCGGTATTTGTATCCGATTTCGTGTCCTGATCGTCTTCTTTCATGCCGTCCTTAAAGCTTTTTACGCCCTTTCCAATACCTTTCATTAGTTCTGGAATTTTTTTACCGCCAAACAGTAAAAGCACAATAGCGAGTATCAGAATTATCTCAGTTGGCCCTAATTTACCCATGATATTTGGTTTTTTTAGTTGTGAAGGTTGCAAAGTTAAATTAAATAGATAGCAAACATGTACTTTTTAACATAAAAGTTCTAAAATGTTGGTATTAGGTAAACTGAAAATTGCTTTCTATCACATTACAATACATTAACAAATTGTTGTTTACCAACTTCTTTACCTGTAATATTTCAGAGTCATCACTGTTTGAATTTTACCTTAGAGTCAATTCAGATGTTTAACCAGCTAGCAGGATTCTGAACTATTGTGCCTTGCCAGAGTTCAAAGTGAAGCCTTGATTTGCTCTCCCCTTGAGCGGTAAAAACGGTGCCTAAAGATTGCCTGGTTTTAACTTTATCTCCCTTCTTTACGGTAACATCTTCCAGGTTCGAATAAACCGTCAGATAGTCACCATGCCTCACAATAACAACATAGTTAAGGTTGGTAATAAAAATAACACTCGACACTTCTCCTTCGAAAATGGCTTTTGCCTTTGCTCCGGGGACCGAGGCTATATCAATACCGTTGTTTTTTATTTTAATGTTCTGATATTCAGCATGGGCATGTTCGCCAAAAGAGGAGACAATTGCACCTTTGTCCAAGGGTGAAGGGAGCTTGCCTTTATTTCCGGCAAAGCTGCCTGAAAGTGCAACATCTTCAGCAGTTACCGACATGCTGTTTGATTCCTCAGGAGCAGCCTTTGCTGCTGATGAGCGGCCCGGATCTGCCTTTGCTATGGCATTATCAGGCCCCGTTGATTTCTCACCTGGCGACGTTTTGGCTCTTGCTTTCCGGGCGGCTTCAGCCTTGGCTTTGCGGTCGGCTTCGGCACGTGCTTTCCGTTCATTTGCAGCTGCCAGGGCGGCTTTGCGGGCCTTTTCCTGGTTGGCTTTCTTTATCTCTTCAGCCACAAGTCTTTCAATAGCTATCTGCAAATTATTGAGTGCAACTTCATTATTGCGGAGTTTTGTAAGCAGGTTTTTCTCCTGCGTGGTTAGTTTTTTGACTTTATCATCCTTTTGGCTTTTTTCATTGGCCAGGATATTCCGCTCTTCCTCCCGTGAATGCTTCAGGGTAAGTTTTGATGATTTCTGCTTTTCAAGTTCAAGTTTCTTGCCAGCGAGTACAATCCTTGTTTCAGTGATTGATTGTACTTGTTCTTTCCGGTATTCAGTATATTGTTGCAGGTACTTCAACCGTTTATATGCCTGGTTGAAGTTATGCGATGAAAAAACGAACATCAGCCTGTCGTAAGCACCATGGTTGCGATAAGTCGAATAAATTAAACGCGCATATTCATCTTTTAAATTCTTAAGACTGGTTGTAATCCTGTAAATTGTATCATTCAGGTTTTGCACCTGGCTGTCTAGACTGCCAATCTCCTGGTCAATGGCGCCGATCAGCTCTTCCCGCTTGTCAATTTTTTTATTTATTAAAACCAACTGATTCAGGTTGGCTGATTTATTTTGTTTTGTTTGTTCCAACTCCTTGTTTACCTGAATAATATCTCTTTCTATTTTCTGTTTACGGCTTTGTAATTTATTTTTATCGTTTTGAGCATACACACTGGCTGTGGTTGCTATCAGTAACATAACAACCAGATAACCTAGTAGTAAGTAAAAGCGATTTGCAATCCGGGCTTTTTGTGTCATTTATTTTTTAGATTGTAAGTCCTTTATTTCGGTATAATTTTCCGGGATCCTGAATGGGTAAGTCTGATCCTGCTCAAATTGTATATTTGAGTACCTGATCTTTATCTTTACCCTTTTAACATCGGTTTCTATGTTAAACTCAATATCGGCGGGAATGAGTCGTCCATCAATGTTGTTAAAATCTCCATAAGTTGCAATAAACTTGCGGCTGTCTCGCTCAGCTTCTTTTAGCAAGACCTTCGAAATTTTGAAATTTTCAGGATCAAGCCATATACTTTGAATCGGGATGCTGATGTCATCATCACTCCGGCGCACAAACCGGCGGATCTTTCGCCTGTCAATAGTATTTAGTTTATACTGCTGGTTATCGATGGAGGCTTTAAAGGAATTGGATTCATACAAAGAAAAATCGTTTCCTATGAGGAAGGACTGAGCCATGTCGTAATCCAGCGATTTATTAAGTAATTGGTTGATGTATACAAAATCCTGAGAAAGATAGGTTTTACTCATCCTGTTTAAGTACTTGATCGAATCCGGGGTTAGCATAATCCGAACAGCTTCAAGTCCAAGCGCGGGTGAAACTGATATCCAGATAATACTGTCATAATAAATACGCAGATTACCGGAAACATTCGTTTTCTTGCCGTCAACCTGGTATGTTACATTAAATTTAGCCGAAAACTGGTTAAATTTCAGTTCATGCTCCTTTAATTTGTTAATGAGAAAATCAGCCCCTTCTTCTTTAATAGGTGCTCTCACAGCTTTGCGGCTACCGGTGCATGCTGTAAATCCTGTCGCTATGATAATTATTAAAAAAAACTGTATTAACAGGCTGGTAAATCTATTCATACAGCTTCCCTTCTTTTACCTTTTTCTCCAGGAATTCAGACCCTTTTCCAATTTTAAGTGCATTTTGCCACTGAAACACTGCCTTGTCCGTTTCGCCCTGCTTATAATATATATCACCCAGGTGTTCTAAAAGATCAGTATCCGGTGAAGGGGTGGCAGCAATGGCTTTTTCAACCCATTCAGCAGCTTCTGAGTATCTTCCAAGTTTGTAAAGAACCCAGCCATACGTATCCATATTAGCAGCATTGGCAGGATCTAATTTTACCGATTTCGCTGACATCTTCTCGGCTTTTTCAAGGTTTTCGTTTCGCAACGATAAATAATAGGCGAAATTATTGAGAACGTAACTGTTATCGGGCTGTAATTTTAGAGCATTTTCATAATTCTCATCGGATAAACTGTAGTTTTTCATACGGTTGTATGTATCGCCCAGATATGTGTAAAACTGAACCAAAAGCAAGTTATTACCACTAACTAATTTTACCCCTTTATTGAAATTGCTGATGGCATCTTCATATTTGCTTTTTTCAAGTAAGGCCACACCTTTAAACAAATAGGGTACCGGCATCAGGGGGAAAAGTTCAATGGCACGGCTACTCTCCGATTCTAACGCCGCGTAATCAGCCAGTTGTATTTCGGAATTCAGCAGGCTTTCCCAGACTGCATAACGACTACTGTCGACAGAAATCACCGTTCTGAATTGATCACGGGCTTCTGCGTATTTTTTATCATCGAGCAGGAAATCGCCATACATGGAATGAGCTTTGGGGTCATCAGGGTGTGTTTTGACCAAAATTTGCGCAAGCTCCATGATATCCGCTTTATTCTCAGTATATGCATCTTTTGCTGAGAAGAAGGATAGAAGCACCCTGATTTTCGTGTCGATATCCAAAGCAGGATTAGCAAAACCAAGTTTTAATTCATCAAATGACTTCTTTTTATCTCCCTTTTGCCGGTAATAATCAGATAATGTGATATGTATGTATGGGTTCTGAGGATCATTGGCAAGTATTTGCTGGTAATATTTAGCTGCTTCGTCAGGCTTTCCAGCTTTCATATACATTTCTGCTATCATGGAGACATAGCGGGTTTCCTGATCAGGAAATTCTTTTATCAGCTTTTCTATTTCTGCAGCTGCCTTATCTGGTTTATTAAGAATCAGGTATATACGTTCCTTTTGCAAAGATATCTCTTCGGTTACACCCAGAAGTTCTTCAACCTGATCATAAATTTTTATGGCATTATTACCATCATTATTTATCAGGTAAGCATTTGCAAGCTCATAAAGATAATCAACACTGCCCGGGTATTTTTTCACCAGTTTCTCGCACGTTTCCAGCAGTTCTTTTTTGTTCCCAGCTTTCCCGTAGATTTCTACCAGTAACAATTTATACCATTTATTATCCGGTTCCAGTTCCGACGCGCGTTCAGCAAGGTGGGCAGCTGTGCTATAATCACTGTTATCGAAATACAATTGTGCAAGCTCATACATGGAGGGGGCATGTTTTGGATTCTTTTCGAGGCATGATTCGTACAGACCAATTGCTTTGGATGTTTCTCCCAATAACTTTGCTGTGGTAGCGTCAATAAAGATATTTGTTACCTCATCGCTATTTACATTTTTATCTATTGAAACTTCTGTCTTATGTTTCTTTCTCTTCTCGCGTTTTTGCGAAAACCCTTCTCCGGGCCATATAATGACCAGTAAGAGTATTAATGCTATTATTTTATTCATTCTTTTATTTATACTTATTGTTAATTAAATGCTCCTGACACCAGGTGCCGGATACTTCGCTGTATAATAATATCTTAGCCTTTTTTTACTTATTCTCTCCTCGCCCGTCCACCTCCTTGTTGTGTATGACTCTTTCTGTTTATTTTTTCCCCTACTTCACTCCTGTATGCCCAAATCCACCTTCACCTCTTTCGGTAACCGACAATTCTTCAACCTCATTCCAGCTAATATGTTCAAAGCGAGCTATTATCATTTGCGCAATGCGTTCGCCTGGTTCAAGAGTAAAAGCCACATCCGATAGGTTTACAAGTATAACTTTTATTTCACCACGATAATCAGGATCAATGGTGCCGGGGGTATTAACAATGGAAATTCCATGCTTGGCAGCAAGGCCGCTGCGTGGCCGAACCTGGGCTTCGTAGCCTTCGGGTAATTCAATAAATAATCCGGTTGGAACCAACGAGCGTTCCAGCGGTTTTAAAATGAGTGCTTGTTCAAGATCAGCTCTCAGGTCGAGACCAGCTGAGTGAATAGTAGCATATTGCGGTAATGGGAAACGTGAACGGTTTACGATATTAACTTTCATAGGAATGACACTTTTATTTTAAATTTTTAACCCGGAGGGTTTTAACAGAGATTTAAGTCTTTTAATATCAATATTTTCTCTTTTAAGAACAAAGATCACAAACGCTAAAATATAAAGCGTATTCAGTGCAATCCTGAATCCCAGCCTGGCCGGAGCAACATAAATACTCACCAGGTAGAGCACAATCCCTGTACCGAAATACAGAATTATCGTCTTCCAGTCGTAGGGTATGGGATAATATTTCCGGCTCAGGTAATAGCTGAAAATAACCATCGCCAGGTAGCTAAAAAGATATCCCCAGGCTGCAGCCATAAACCCATACAGCGGCATAAAAATAATATTGATA
>JBBQGD010000137.1:0-8835 GCA_038322655.1 Bacteroidales bacterium
ACCAGACTATTCGTATCAGCAGACATCATTTTAGGTTGTTAAGCAGCATTTTTGCTCCCGAAATCCAACAACTGGATGAATCCTTGTCGTTGCCTGAGCCTATCGCCCTTCCGGAACTAATAAATGTAACGCTCCGGCCATACCAGCAATCAGGCTATTATTGGATGCAATCGCTACGTAAAAATGGCTTAGGCGGGATACTGGCAGACGATATGGGGCTGGGCAAAACCCTTCAGGCTATCGCGCTTCTGGCATCGGTTCATCCCAAAACAGAATGGACTCCGGATTTAAATAAGCCGGCAATAAATGATCTTGCAACATCGGATTCCGTTCAACTTGACTTATTTGCTCAACCTGAAGTCAATCCTTTCAAAAAACCTGCTTCCCGCAATTCAACTTCTGCTAATCAGATTCATAGCAGCCTTATTGTACTTCCGGCATCCCTTATCCATAACTGGGTTAATGAACTTACAAGGTTTGCTCCCTGGCTGCGCATTTATATTCATACAGGAGTAAACAGGATTTCAGGTCCGGGAATTTTTAACAGTTACGATATTATTTTAACCACATACGGTACCATGCGTAATGACATCGATATGTTAAGCACTTATAGATTTAGTTATATCATACTGGATGAAAGTCAGACTATAAAAAACCCGGGATCTAAGTCCACACAAGCGATTTTTAATTTACAATGTGATCACCGCATGGTTCTTACCGGAACGCCCATCCAAAATTCCTTATCCGACATATGGCCACAATTCAACTTCCTTAATCCCGGCATGTTAGGAACTCATCATCATTTCATGCAGCATTATGCTCTTCCCTTGTCGAAAAACCAGGACGATCCTGTTGGCGAAAAACTTAAAAATCTTATAACACCATTTATCCTGCGCCGTACCAAGGAAGACGTTGCACCTGAATTACCCGCGTTGACAGAAACCTCTGTCTTTTGTGAGATGACTGAAGCACAGCAAAGTATCTATGAATCTGAAAAATCGAAAGTTCGGAATCTAATTATTGAAAACTTTGAATCGGAAGGTGTTACGAATTCAGCGGTTGTGGTTTTACGAGCCTTGACAATTTTGCGGCAGCTGGCTAATCATCCGCGCATGATCGATGCCGCATCGGATGCTGAAAGCGGGAAATTTAAAGAAGTAACCGAAAGTCTTGAGACTATAATAGCCGAAAATCACAGAGTGCTGGTTTTTTCCTCCTTTGTCAAGCATCTTAACCTACTTGAAGAATATTGCAATGAGAACGGACATAAGTATGCTTTGCTTACCGGTTCAACCACCAGGCGCGAAAAGGTGATTAATTCATTCAAACACAATAGTGACATTCAGCTTTTTCTGATCTCATTAAAAGCCGGCGGCGTTGGGCTCAATCTCACTGAAGCAGATTATGTTTTTATCCTGGATCCGTGGTGGAACCCGGCTGCCGAAATGCAGGCGTTAAATCGTGCACATCGCATCGGGCAGGATAAAAAAGTGTTTGTGTACCGCTTTATTACCAAAGAAACAGTTGAAGAAAAGATTATTAAGCTGCAGCAAAAGAAAAGGGAGTTGGCTGACATGTTCGTTACATCTGACACCTCCATTGCCGGCATGACACGGGACGAAATACTATCTATGTTCTCCTGAGGTGGTGATCCGGGACCTTACGTTTACAACCAGATTGATGCTATTTATTACAACTGCAACACATGCTGCATTTCCGGTTTAATATTAAATTCTATATTTGCCAGATGTAAAACAAATATTTCTAAGATTAAAAAAACAGAAAACCAGTATCAAAATTATTTTATCCCTGTCCGCATGAAAACTCTCTTTTCCATTCTGCTCTGCTTTATTGCATTCAGCGCATTTTCACAAGCCACTTCCCAATACGATAATATTCCTTTGAATTCTGCTGCCAATTACCGAAAGGCAGAACCTGAGGTTATTCTGGCAGCTGATTATGTTTATTCGACACCTATCGATAAAGAAAACACGAACCGGAAAAACACTATTGCCTTTATTATGAAATGGATGGCCGGAACTTCAGACTATTCATTCGGAATGGATGAAACCATCAGAAAGATCGCCGGTAACGACAACGATTTCCTTGGCATGTATTTTGTATGCCTGGCAAAATATGCCCTTTCAAAAGGCACCGACGTGGATCGCGATTCGTTAAAATATAACGCCTATGTTATGCTTGCAACCTTTTGCGAAAACCCCGACAATAATTACAAACCAAATCGTGAAATCAAAAAAATGATTGATGCTAAAAATCAAAATACGTTACAGGAATACCTGGACTCAAAGCAAAAGAAATAATCTGTAAGGCTACTTTAACAATCCGTTTTTTCAACTCCGGATAATTAAACGGCGCTGCTAATTAATCCTCTTACACTTTGAAAATGGGTCTCGTCAGCAAACCTGAACCCGGATACATTTAACTCTTGAATAAACAAATTAATATCTATCTTGCCCCTTTCCAGGGAATTACAGGAGTCACCTTCCGGAAAGTGTATTCAAAGCATTTCCAGGGAGTTGATAAACTTTATACGCCTTTTTTTGCAGCCATTAATAATCAACTGAAACTGCCGCCAAGGAAACTGGCTGAACTTGGGAATCCTTCGGAAAATGGAATTGAAGTCGTACCCCAGGTATTGAGTAAGGATGCCGGTGAAATTTTACGTTTTGCAACACTCTGCCAAAAGCTAGGGTTTAAAGAACTGAACTGGAACCTGGGTTGCCCGTACCCGATGGTAGCCAATAAAAAAAGAGGATCGGGAATGTTGCCGCATCCCGAAATGGTTGATGAAATCCTACAGAAAGTAATGGCAGAAACAGGCATAAGGTTTTCAGTCAAATGCAGGCTTGGTTATTTCTCAGTAGACGAAATATTCAACCTTGTACCCATTTTCAATCACCATAAAATTTCAGAATTATCTGTTCATGCCCGCATCGGGAAACAACTTTACAGCGGTGAAACAGATCTGGATACATTCCAAAAAGCTGTTGCACTTATAACGGTTCCGGTTGTTTATAATGGTGATATTTTTTCGTTGAAGGACTTTCAAAAAGTTAACAACCGTTTTCCCGATATCAACACCTGGATGATAGGTCGCGGCCTGCTTTCGGATCCATTTCTTCCTGCCACCATCAAAAACTTTAAAATTGATTCTGATCGTCAGGTAACTATAAGAAGATTTGTTGATGAATTATACTTTGCCTACCGCAAACAGTTGAACAATAACCATGCAGTATTGGGAATTTTAAAAGAGTACTGGCATTACCTGGCCGGATCTTTTAACGATCCGCACAAGGTTTTTAAGAAACTGAAAAAGGTAAACAGTTTTGATGAATATGAAAATGCAGCTGCTTTTATATTCGGGGAATACGAATGGGTAGGATCAAGGGAAAATAGTTATAGGGAAAGCATGGAGTAGTTTTAGCTTCCTTTTTGTTTAACCTCATGCTCCTATACTTATTACCTCATCCGTCCGCGGCATTTTTATACCTCATTCTCTTATCCGTATCCCCTCATCCGTCCGCTTGAGGCTGACACTTTCTCCTGCAAGGAGAAGGGAAAAGGAATATTTGCTTTTTGAAGAAGGCCGATCAATAGGACTTAATTTATAGTTTCAGAACTCCTGGCCCCATCCAATAAAAATAAATATTCCTACACCTTATGCAACAAAAAGAAAGAACGTTAATTTTGTTACTTGCAGCTATTATTACCGATATTTGTTTTCAAGCAAAGGATTTGAGTATTTTTTAATACAATACCAAAGCATTGCATGCTTATCTTCAAAAGGAGCGGTTATTTTATCATTGAACCCGGCATTAACAAACAAGAATTCATTTAATGAATAGTAATAAGGTAACCTTCTGAAAAAATCAATATATACAAAATCAATATTTCTTAACTCTGGAATACTGAAACTTTTTAAAGTCTGAGACCCGCCATTATATAGCCATAATGGTATTTTATCTTTGTTTTCATAAGCTTTGAGCAGCATGGCTTCATGGTTTCACAGAAGGGGAATAATGTCAAATCCATTCTGTTGAAGTCTTAGTATATAGTCAATAACTTCTTTGCTTTCAGTTCCTCGGTCAATATAATCTCCTAACAGAATCAGTTTATCAGAACTGTTAAATCTGATTTTATCTTCAATCAATGTTTTAAAGGATCGAAAACATCCGTGTATATATCCGACAGCAAATATCCTGTATCCCATATACTTAATGTAACTCTATTTATGTACTTGCAATTCGTCCTTTTAGAAATACATATTCCGATTTCCCCATTATTTCAAAACCTTCATAAATATTCGAATCACATTTCTGGATTTGATCTTTAACAGAAATAACAGATTTTAATTCCGGATTCCAGATCACCAGATCAGCATCTGAACCTTTTGTTATAGTTCCTTTTTGCTGATAGAGATCAAAAATATGGCTTGCATTGGAGGAGGTCAATCCCACAAATTGCTGTAAACTAATTTTCTTAGATAAAACACCATAAGTAAAAAGTAATGCCAGCCTGTTTTCAATTCCGCCGGCGCCATTGGGTATTTTTGTAAAATCGTTAATTCCAACATCTTTTTGACCAAAAGTATTAAACGGGCAATGATCGGTCGAAATAACATCCACCGTTCCATCCGCTACTGCAACCCACACCGCTTCCTGGTCATGTTTTGAGCGTATGGGAGGACTGATTACATATTTCAGTGAGTCAGGTAAAGGTTTAGAATATACACTTTCATCGAGCAGCAAATACTGGGGGCAGGTTTCACAAAACAGCGGGAGTCCTTCCTTTTTTGCGGCTCTTATATATTCAATTGATTTTGCAGTTGAAGTATGGACAATATATGTTTTGCAACCGGTTTTGCGACAAAGGTCAATTACTTTCCAGACAGATCCGGATTCAACTTCTGCCGGCCTGGAAAGGGCATGATACAATGGGTCTGTTTTTCCTTCACTGATAAATTTCTTCTGGTTTTGCAGAATGATATCGCCTTCTTCGCAATGTACAAGCACAGTCGAATTTAGCGAAGCAGCCTTTTTCATTACCTGTTCAAGCTCCCTGTATTCAATTCCGATACTGCCTTTGTAAGCCAAATATGCTTTGAAGGATTTTATACCAACTTCATTTACACACCATTCCATTTGCTCCGGAATAGTTTCATCGTACCAGGTGATTCCCATATGCAGCGTATAGTCAACCAGGCATTTATTGGATTCTTTCAGGCGGGAAGCCAGAGCATTCATTAAGGATTGTCCTCGTGAAGGGGTCACAAAATCGATCAGGAAAGTGGTGCCACCGGCAATAGCGGCCTTGCTGCCGCTGGCGAAATCATCACAGGATGGACCGGCGGGAGTGGGCAGTTCAAGGTGCACATGCGGATCAATACCGCCAGGTATAATGTATTTGCCTTTTGCATCTATAATTTTATATTCAGGATATTTAACAGGATCAAGATGACCAATTTCAGTAATCACACCTTCACTCACTGCAATATCAGATTCAGATTCAGAGTCAGAATTGATAATAGTTCCGTTTATGATCAGAAATTTGTCCATAACAAAAGGTATTTATAAATTTAAAGTCATTTATAAAAGTGATCTTTCATACATTCCTTCAGTGTTTTGCTCGAAACCGAGTTTTTTCAGGTATTTCACATATTTTTCACTTCGTCCGTCAGCAATAACTTTAGTAAACCCTTCTTTTATAAAACGATCCTTAAGGCGCAGGTAAATGTATTTCCCGTTTTTAAAATCACGGTATTCGGGTAAAACAAAATCGAGACCTACCGAAAGACAATGATCTTGCTCACGGTGAGCCAGGAAAATTCCGGCAACAGCCATATTTCGCAGGACAAAGAAACTAACTGTATTCATTTCAGGGCGATATCCGAATCCAGGAAAGAACTTTTCGATATCATCTTCATGAAATTGCAAAAAACGAATCAGGTACTTATTGTCAGCCTTTATTTCCAGTATTTCGAAAACATCTTTTTGGGAGTAAAAAGAGTTCAGGTAATAGATGTCGACCAGGGCAATAAATGCATTGAGAAATCCAACAGGCATAGCTCCGATCAGGAACCCGTAGGTGGAAAAGGTCAGTGCGCCAACAAGGTTTATCCACCTGAATTTCAGGATAGAGCTCATTGTCATTGAAACTGCAATAACGATTGAGGCAAAATAGCCGATTCCTTGCAAGAAAGATATTTCCATAGGAATAATTTAAGGGGCTTTAAGTAGTTACGATTTACGAATGACGATTTGCGAATGACGAAGTACGATTTATGATTTTCGAAAGATGACAATTTACTAATAACCTACAATTTCACTTAGTACAATAATCGTAAATCGTACCTTGTAAATCGTAACTATCAATCAATGATCAATAAAAAAGGACAAAATTAGTTTAAAAAACTCCCACTACCTCATTTTTGCCCAAAGTCTCTCAGCTTGTAAACGGGCATCTGCAAGGATTTTCTCCTCGTCAACAGTAAGTATTTTCCTGTCTTCAACCACGAGTTTTCCTTGTGAAATCACATGCTGAACATGTTTCGATTCAAGGCCGAATACAAAATGGCCGTAGAAATTATTTATATTGAAAGGTGTTGGTGTGTCATAATCGAGTACTACAAGGTTGTTAGGTCCATGGCCTGTAAAGCCATTATCCTGTAAATACTTATCAGCATTGCGGAAACGTTGATAAACGCTGTCGTAACCAATAGTGTCAAAATTCTGACCGACAAAAAATGCAGCTTTCGCACTTCGCAGCATATCGCTGTGCATGCCGTCGGTGTTTATCATAATATTTTCACCAAGTCCTTCGGCATTGAAATAACCGACTTTGTTATTCAAATTGCTTTCGGTATTCTGAACTACCCATACCGGGCTGTTACGGATGATTTTCTTCTCCTCATTACTCAGATGCAGGCAATGGCCAAGTATGGTTTTCCCGGATTCAAGTGCACCGAATTCCTGCAGGCGTTCAATAATCCGTTTCCCATGGTTTGCTACGCAATGTTCCTGGTCACTTTCGGCTTCGGCCACATGAACATGGATTCCGGTATTGAACTGTTTTGCAAGTGCAACAGATTTTTTTAAAGTTGCATCCGAAACCGTAAAAGAGGCATGTAAACCAACCAAACCTTGGTGGTTTTTAAGATATTCCGAGGTTTCATTCAAGCCATCTTCAGTCTTATTCATACCATCGCGATCGGTGATTTCATAGCAAAGCAAATGTGAAGCGCCTACTTTTTCGAAGGCATTTGCGATAATTTCCAGCGAACCTTTTATTGCATTCGGTGAAGCATGATGATCAATAACGAAAGTTACACCGTTTTTTAAAGAAGCCATGGCTGTATAAAGTGCACTTGCTTCAATCATTTCAACGTCAAGTGCCTTGTCAAGCGTCCACCAGACATATTCCAGGATTTCGTTAAAATTTTCCGGACTTTTCTTTGGAGCGCCCATTCCGCGAGCCAGAGCAGAATACACATGGTGATGCCCACAAACAAAGGATTGGGTGATATATTTTCCGGTACAGTCGAGGATCTTAATATCAGGATCGGAAGGAATATCCTTTGTGAATTTTATTCCCCCTTTTTCACCTTCTTCAACCAAAATATGAGAAGTGGTGAATTCGAGGGTTTCGGGATGAACGTATGTTCCGTTTTTGAGTAGTAATGACATTTTATAGTTTTAGTGAATTATTATTGAACCACATAGGCACATAGGACACACTAGATTTGTATGTGTACTACTGTGACTATTGTGGTTATTTTTTTATTTGCCTGCCTATTGGCAATGAATATCTTCTTACACCGTCAAAATCACAAAACGCATTGGCAACTGCTGCCGCTGTAGGCACCAGCCCGATTTCACCCAGTCCTTTTGCGCCATATGGCCCGACAGGATCTTTTACTTCAACACCTAAAACTACTACGTCCGGCATGTCTTTGGCCCGCAGGATTTTTAAATCGCGCATTTTTGTGGAAACCAATTGTCCGTCGATCATCGGCAAATCTTCGGATAAAGCGTAGCCTAACCCCATGTGTACGGCACCTTCTATTTGCCCTTCGAACATTACCGGGTTCATGATTTTACCGGCATCGTGAGCGGCATAAACGGTTTTTATTTTACCGTTTTCATCCAGGACAACCAATTGTGTTGCATAACCGTAAGCAAAGTGAGTAATGATGTCCTTTACATCTGCACCTGGTTTTGTGGTCCAGTCGCAGGTATAATTGCCCGTGTAGGTTTTACCTGCGAGTTGTTGCAAACTATGATTTTTCAGATCTTCCCGGATTTGTTTGGCAGCATCCAGAATAGCATTCCCCAGCAAAGCAGTTGCACGTGATGAAGTAGTCATTCCGGTAGGAATTCCGGCACGTGAATCAACAATAACTTCAACAATCCCGGGCGGAATCCCGGTTTCTTCACATAAAACCTGCGTGGCAACCGTATGCACTCCCTGGCCCATTTCGGTCCAGCCGTGATGAAGAATTACCTGTGTTCCTGATTTTATTTCAATGATCACATCGCTGAAATCGGCCATGCCGTTACCAACACCGCTATTTTTTATGCCACAGGCAAGCCCTTTAAAACGGGCTTTATCGTAGAAAGGTTTAACAGCAAGCAATGTTTCCCGAACTCCTACTCCTTTATGAAGCACTTGCCCGGTAGCAGTCATTTTACCTTCGCACAAAGCATTATTGTAACGGAATTGCCAGCGATCGAAACCGCCTTGTTTGCACAAATCATCAATACAACCTTCGAGTGCAAAAGCAACCTGGTTAGCACCGAATCCACGCATGGCACCGCA
>JBBQGD010000138.1:0-8747 GCA_038322655.1 Bacteroidales bacterium
GGATGCTCTGGCGCTGTCACGCCCGGATAAAATTGCACCGGTGAGTCCTGTTTTTACCGATTTTCTTGTTACGGATACCAGCGTTAACCTGAAATGGGCTGCAAGCAACAGCCGCGATGTGATGTCGCAAATCCTTTACCGCCGCGAGAAAGGAAAAAACTGGGAACCATATATCAAGTTAAATCTAAATATAAATTTCTTTAGCGACAAAAAAGCAAACAAACAAACCTGGTACGAATACGCTCTGGAAGCCGTTGACAGTTCCGGTTTACATTCCCAAAAATCTTTTCCTTTGAACGTAAGGATGTATGACTCAGGGAAAAGAAAGGATATAACGAATTTCAAAGTGACTAAAAGCGCTGATGGAAAATCGCTGCAATTATCCTGGAACTATCCCGAAAAAGGGAATTACTGGTTTGTTATTTACCGTTCAATCGATGGACAAGATAGAATGACGTATGCTAACCTTTCATCCGATAAGCAGTTGTTCACCGATTCGAATCTGAAAAAAGGTCTTTACAAATACTCAATTAAAGCAGTATATAAAGACGGCGGCGAATCACAACTTGTTGATTCTACCCCGATCGACTTTATAGCTGATACCAAATGATTTTCACTGAAAGGTGTTGCTAACATTGAGCAAAAAAACGTTTCTCAACAGGAGTTTTGGATTTGATCCTTCTTGCTTTTAGAACTGTATTACTACCTTTATCCAATTGCTATTTAAATGGTATATTTAAATTAAGTACTCTTAATTCTGTTCATATTCTTGTTATATTAAGAGTTTGGATGCAGATAAACTAATTCACTGTTAAATATTCTTATTTTATTGAAAACACAGTATTTATATAGCTTTTTTGGTACAGAAATTGTTCCAATTGAAAGTAACCAATATTTAAAAGCCATGAAAACACTTGCCATTATTATTTTAGGAATGTTTTTTTATACCGGAATATCGGCACAGGAAAGCGGCACACAAAGCGGGGAAAGTAGCACCCGGAAAATAGATATGATAAAACAACATGAAGCAATACTTGCTCAACAATTTAACGAAACTAAAGCGATAATCAGCAACAAGAGTTTTGTGATACAAGCCGATTACCTGAGCAATCAATACGGATACAGAAACTTTGTAAATTCGGATCTCAACTTTATTATGGTTGATTCAACCGAAGCTGTAATTCAAACCGGAAGAAATGCCGGTATTGGTTATAATGGAGTCGGAGGTATTACGACAGATGGGAACATTACCAGTTGGAAGGTTATAACCAATGAAAAGAATAAGACGTTGAATGTTGAAATGAGTGTTTTCTCCATCATCGGGTACTTTAATGTGATGATGTATGTTTCAAGTGATGGAAGTGCAACAGCTACCCTAACAGGTAATTATGCCGGAAGCCTGACATTTAGCGGTAAACTGGTTCCACTAAGTGAGTCATATGCATACAAAGGGAGGTCGTTGTAAAAATGCATAAATAAAGTAATCAAGCGGAAACTGTATATTTTTGATCCTTTGTACACCCGGCTTACTTTTTTCTGTTTTCAGTTGTTAGTTGCACCTCCTGCTAATTAAAAATTGTCAAATTCCGATTTTCAATTCCTTTCAAGGCTCAGCCGGCTATTTTCCTGATATTATAGCAGCTATAAATGCCGGGATTAATGGCCTTTCCTGCTATAAGAATAAAATTATGCCTTCTCCTGCCTGAGTTTCAACATTTATTTATATTTTTACCTATCTTAATTTTAATATGGTTTATTTGCAACAAAGCGTTTAAACCATTGATTTGTAATTACTGACGAAACTGCCTTGAAAAAAATTGAACTTAATATTGTCGGTCTGAGCTATAGCCAGGCACAATCCAATTCATATGCCCTGGTATTGGGCGAAGTGAACGGCAAGCGCAGATTGCCTATTGTTATAGGCCATTACGAAGCTCAGGCGATAGCCCTGGAGCTTGAGAAGATGAAACCTTCACGTCCGCTGACACACGATTTGTTTTACAATTTTGCCAATACGTTTGGAATTGGTATTGTTGAAGTTCAGATCACAAAGTTTCATGAAGGGATTTTTTATGCTACACTTTTATGTGATAATGGAATAAGTGTACATGAAATAGATTCACGTACTTCGGATGCCGTAGCTTTATCCATCAGGTTTCACTGTCCCATTTTTACTACCGAAGATATTATGTCGCAGGCCGGCATCTTGTTTGAAGAGGAAATATCGTCCTCCGATATTGCAGATGAACCCTCTGGCGAAGATATTTATTCTGATTTTAAAAGTCTCACTCATACTGAACTTGAGGACGAACTTCAAAAGGCAGTTGATCATGAAGATTATGAAAAAGCATCTTTGATCCGTGATGAAATCAGAAAGAGAAAATAAAAATAATCCTTTTAATCATATTCATAATACTTCAACATTATCCGGAAGCACTCTTTCGGATATGAAACTAAATCACAGACATACAATATTTTGCTAAACAGAACTCAAATCCCTTAACATGAATATTAAGTATCGTTTAACTATCATGAGCTTCCTGCAATTCTTTGTGTGGGGAGCCTGGCTAATTACTATCGGAACATATTGCTTTAACGCTAAAGGTTGGACTGGAGCTCAATTTGGAGCAATCTTTTCAACACTTGCCATAGCTTCCATTTTTATGCCGCCAATAACCGGTATTATTGCTGACAAATGGATAAATACAGAAAAACTATATGGCATTCTGCATATTTTATATGGGTTAGTATTACTTTATGTACCGCAGGTTAACGATCCTGATACACTATATTATGTTATTTTACTGGCAATGATTTTTTATATGCCAACTATATCATTATCAAATTCCATATCGTATAGCATTCTGAAAAATAACAATTATGATGTGGTAAAAGTTTTTCCTCCTATCCGGGTATGGGGAACCATTGGTTTTATTGTTGCTATGTGGATTACCAATCTTTCGGGCAGCAAAGCCAATGCCAACCAGTTTTTAATTGCAGCAGTTGCGGCAATCGCTTTAGGTATTTATTCGTTTACACTGCCGGCGTGCAAGCCACAGAAATCAATTTCAAAAGATTCGTCACTAATAGAAGTTTTAGGGTTAAACGCTTTCAAGTTGTTTGCGAACTACAAAATGGCGCTGTTTTTTATTTTCGCTATGTTTTTAGGTGCTGCGCTGCAATTGACAAATATGTATGGCGATTCATTCCTTGATGATTTTAAATTGATACCCCAATATGCGGATTCATTTGTGGTTAAATATTCCACCATTATAATGTCGATTTCGCAGATGTCGGAAACGCTGTTTATCCTTACCATTCCGTTCTTCCTGAAGCGCTTTGGAATTAAAAAAGTAATGTTGTTCTCGATGATTGCATGGGTACTTCGTTTTGGTTTGTTTGCTTATGGCAATCCGGCTGATGGTTTGTGGATGATAATACTATCCTGTGTAGTATATGGAATGGCTTTCGATTTCTTCAATATTTCAGGCTCCCTGTTTATTGAGACTACAACTGATGCTAAAATACGATCGAGCGCTCAGGGTCTGTTTATGATGATGACCAACGGTTTCGGCGCTTTTACGGGAAGCAAAGTGAGCGGGTATGTAATAGATAAATACTATACTCATGCGGAGGGCAAGGACTGGCATGGAATCTGGATGGCTTTTGCCATTTATGCACTGATTGTAACTGTCCTTTTTGCCATTTTCTTTAAACATAAGCACGATCCGAAAGCAGTAGCTGAATTAGCTCATTAAAAAGTGTAAGGAGTAAGGTATAAGGCATAAGGTGTGAGTTCTTCGATCTTCCTTCTTCCGTCTTCCAGCACCTTTCCCTTCCCCAAAAAATAATAACAGATACACAATTTGTAAATTCACAATGAAACAATATCACGACTTATTAAAACACGTGCTTTTAACAGGGGTAAAAAAGGAAGACCGCACCGGTACCGGCACCTTAAGCGTGTTTGGTTACCAGATGCGTTTTAACCTGGCAGAGGGATTTCCGGCAGTTACCACCAAAAAGCTTCATCTACGTTCGATCATTCACGAACTATTGTGGTTTTTAAAGGGCGAAACCAATATAAAATACCTGCACGACAATAAAGTCACCATTTGGGACGAATGGGCTGATCTGCAAGGAAATCTTGGTCCCGTTTATGGGTACCAGTGGCGCTCGTGGCCTGCAGCTGATGGGACCTACATCGACCAGGTGAGCCAGGTTATTGAAACAATCAGGAAAAATCCTGACTCGCGGCGGATTATAATTAGTGCATGGAATGTAGGAATGATAAAAGATATGGCCCTGCCGCCCTGTCATTTATTATTCCAGTTTTATGTTGCCGACGGCAAATTGTCATGCCAATTATACCAGCGAAGTGCCGACATTTTTCTGGGAGTTCCTTTCAATATTGCCTCCTATGCATTACTAACTATGATGATTGCACAGGTTACTGGTCTGAGAGCCGGTGATTTTGTTCATACTTTTGGCGATGCCCATATATACATGAATCACATGGACCAGGTTAATCTGCAGCTTTCGCGCGATTTCAGGCCACTTCCGCACATGAAAATAAATCCTGATGTGAAAAACATTTCCGATTTCAAATACGAAGATTTCGAACTTACAGGTTACGATCCGCATCCGGGAATTAAAGCGCCGGTAGCAGTTTGATGAAAAAGTTCCAAGATCCAGGAACAAAGATCCAAATTTCAGGTTCAAAGTTCGATGTTCAAGGTTCGCACTGTAATAGTAATCACAAGATATTTGGAAATCAGCGATTGGAAATCGCTGCACCCGAAAGTTAAACCTGAAACATTGAAACTCCTCAATCTCCTCAATCCCATCAATCCCAACAATCCAAATGAAACCCATCTCCATCATAGTCGCCATAGCACAAAACAACGCCATAGGGAAAGACAACCAGCTGCTCTGGCATATTCCGGCTGATTTAATGCGGTTCAAAAAACTTACAACCGGGCATACTATTGTCATGGGCAAACGAACTTTCTATTCCTTACCCATCAGGCCTTTACCAAACAGGCATAGTATTGTTATTACTGATATCCCGGGAGAGCAGATTGAAGGATGCACGATAGCGTATTCCATCGAAGATGCTATTGGGAAAATGGATGATGACAAGGAGAATTTTATAATTGGCGGAGGTTCTGTTTACCGTCAATTTTTGCCACTGGCGCAGCAATTGTATCTTACCATCGTTCAAAAAGATTTTGAAGCAGATACTTTTCTTGAAATTGATTTATCAGGTTGGGAAACTGTTAAACGTGAAGATCATCCGGAAGAAGAGCTTCCGTATTATTATATAAATCTAAAAAGGAAATAATTGTTGTGCGTTAGGGTAACAGTTTTTTATTAAAAATCTCAGCTTCCCCGAATACATAATACAGAAATAAGAATGTCCATTCTCTCATTCTGTATTCCAGATTCCAGACTCCAGACTCCGGATTTTCATACTCCTGCTTTTCTTTGTTTCATCGCCTGGATTATACTAAACGTGTAAATTCCAAGCCCGATCCATACCAGCACGAAACTGATCATATAAGCCGGGTGGAATACTTCATGGAATATAAAAATTCCAATCAGCAATTGTATGGTGGGTGAAAGATATTGTATAAAGCCAAGTGTAGATAAAGGAACGCGTGTAGCTGCTATCCCGAACCAAAACATTGGCAAAGCTGTTATTGGTCCACACATCAGTAGAAGAAAATCGGTATAAAGTGAATAATGTCCCAAAGCACCGGTTCCTTGGGAATTTACATGCCAGAGATACCATAATGCAACAGGAGCGAGTAATAAGGTTTCGACCATAAGTCCCGGCATCGATTGAAGGTTGGCTTTCTTCCTTATCAAGCCGTAGGTGCCAAATGAAAATGCAAGCATAAGCGAAATGACCGGGAGTCTTCCATAGTGAAAAGTAAGAAATCCAACTCCTGTAATTGCAAATGCCACTGCAATTACCTGTAACCTCGACAAGCGTTCTTTAAGAAATATGACGCCAAGCGAAACATTTACAATGGGATTAATATAATAACCCAGGCTGGCATCAACGATGTGATCAGTATTCACTGCATAAATATAAGTAAACCAGTTTATCCCTATCAAAATACTTGTCAGGATTAATGTGCCTAAGATTTTTGGAGACGACAGGTATTGAATAAAAAGCCTTTCGCGACGCCAGGCAAGAATTATAAAAAGGAAAATCAGCGACCATACTATACGGTGAGCCAATATCTGTTGGGGCGGAACACGCAGCAGCATTTTCCAGTACAAAGGGAATACGCCCCATAATCCATAACTTATTAACGCGTATACTAAACCTGATTTATATAATTTCTGCTGCTGTACAGTTAGGCTCATTTTTGAAATTTGGGGCAAAAGTAGGATTTATAGATTAAATGATACTTTTAAATATAAATTTCTTTACTAAAGAGGGCGAAAGGAAGATGGGATGAAGGACGCCTTTGAAAAGCCAACTGATTTATAAACAGATAAATACAATAAATCTGCAATAAATAAAAAGTATTTTCGATAATTTATTTTAAATATGGTTATACATTTGAAAAACGATTAGCTTTACCTGAAAGTTGGTTTATATGAGTTGAATCAGTTGTTCAAACTTACTTTTGGTTAGGATATAAACTAATTGCGTTATTTTTTTAATATGATATCAGATTTAACACATATCCTTAAAAATAAAATGACTGTTTATCCTGAAACAATTGAACCTGTTTTAAATATGGGAACACAATTGAAAAATATGAGATTATGAACAACAATGACTACAAGTAATTGCTTGTTCCTGCCTATCTGGAAAATCCCGGCTGATTTCACAAATGGTTTTGTGAATTAAAAATGGTGTCAATCTTGCAACTACTCAATGCATAGCTGTTATAGCCAATGCTGAAATACTCTACTCTAATAATTTGATGCAATAAGAGCCCGCAAAATAAAAACTAAGAACAATATTTGTACGATTGAAAGCTACTAAAAAAATGAAATTCCTAAATAAAGCTACAATAAATCATCAAACTATTGATGAGGAATTAAAACGGGAACGCGAATTATATTCTGACCTTGCAAATGCATCCCCTTCCGGAATATACCGGTTAAGGGTCCTTTCAGAAGTTTCTTTATTAGAGGATAAATGGTTAAATCCTAATGAGGCACCTTATGTTGTCGAATTTGTAAATGACCGTTTCTGTGAAATACTCAATCTGGACAGGCTAGCTTTTGTGAAAAGGCCAGGTATTATTAATGATCTGATTTACGAAGCAGATAAAGCAGATTTTGTACGTATGAATGTGGCTGCAAACAGGCTTAGCTCCCCGTTTAAATGGGAAGGCCGTTTCAATATTGAAAATAAACTCATCTGGGTTCATTTTGTATCGAAACCCCGATTGCTGGCAAATAATGATATTATCTGGACAGGTACATTAAATGATATTACTGGTCGCAAAATAGCGGAACAAGAAATCATTACTAAAAATGAGGAGCTGCAAAAGTTAAACGCTGAGAAAGACAAGTTTTTCTCCATTATTGCCCATGATTTAAAAAGTCCGTTTAATTCCATAATTGGATTTAGTGATATTCTTGCCAAAGAGGTAAAGAATAAAAATTATGCAAATATTGAACTATACAGTGGTATCATTAAAAGCTCATCCGGACGAGTGGTTGACTTACTGGTAAATCTAATGGAATGGTCGCAATCGCAAACAGGCAGAATGGTTTTCAATCCTGAATATTTTGAAATGGATATGGCTATTAATGAAATAGTTCTTCTGTTTACAAATATAGCCATGCAAAAGTCAATAAGTATTACCTATGAAACAGATTCTAAAATTCTTGTATATGCCGACAAGGCAATGATAAATACAATCTTAAGAAACCTGGTTTCAAATGCTATTAAGTTTACTAAACCTGGGGGGAATGTCACTATTTTAAGTGAGGTTAATCAAAACAAAGTTAAAATTTCAGTTAAAGATACAGGGGTTGGTATGTCAAAATCAGCGATTGAGAATTTATTCCGGATTGACACAAATTATTCAACAAATGGTACAATAAATGAAACTGGTACGGGACTCGGCTTAATATTATGTAATGAACTCATAAATAAACACAATGGAGAAATAATAGTAGAAAGCGAACCGGGTAAAGGTTCGGTATTTTGCTTTTCTATTCCATGTATGCATGCATAAAAAATTTACAAGGCCATACCAATAGCTCATAATCAACACAGGTTTCATTTGGATTGCAAACAGTACGTCTCGCTCTCCGCTACCGCACAAATCGTAAGTTTGACGATATCAATTCTTTCTTATAGATGCAGAGGCATTGAATAACATTTCTTGTTGAAAGATAATTATAAACATTGTGATAGTGATATTTTGTAATTGATATATTTGTTTGAGATTGGCAATGGAAACTATATAAGAAAATAACTGCTATAGTGGCGATTAGCCACTCGTTATGCCTCATTGTAAGTGACGACAGTACAAGATTGTAACTATTTGTAAATATGACAACAGACAAAATTTTAACGAGATGAAATTCGGTAAGACAATAAAAATATTCCTTATTGACGGAGACCCAAATGGGAGGATGAGTTGTGAACTTTCCAACTGGTCAGGGAAAGCATATAAAATTCCGAGAATCAAAATTAAGGACTGTTCCGACCGTGACGACTTGATTAGTACAGGCGTTTATCTGCTATTTGGCAAAGATGATGA
>JBBQGD010000139.1:0-8747 GCA_038322655.1 Bacteroidales bacterium
CCGGGATCAGGCCGCGGTTCACAAGGCAAGGCGTTGGCCAAGGAATTCGGCTTAGAGTATGTAGCTACAGGTGCAATGCTTGAGCACGAAATTGCTGCCAATACCCAAACAGGCAAAAAAATAACAGACCTTTACGAAAATGGTCAACTTGTACCGGATGAAATTGTGGTTCAGCTTATTGAGAAAAAACTCGCTAACTCAAAAGGGGTCAAAGGATTTATCTTTAAAGGATTCCCCCGCACATTGGTACAATCTTATATCCTGGATGGGTTGCTTAAAAAATATGGTTCTGCCATTTCAAAAATTGTCGAGATTGAAGTGCCTACGCTTGAACTAATAAGCCGGCTTGATGAAAGAAGCAAAACAGGTAACTGTATGCCGTACGACAACAGTACGGCGAAAATTGTGAAACGTTTGCAGGAACACGAAACCAAAACAGTCCCGGTAATTGAAAAATACAACCAGTTACATGGGGTTATTAAAATAGATGGTCTGGGTACTTTTGATGAAGTATTTTCGCGTATTTCAGCTGCTATGGAGAATGGTTTTAAAAATTTGCGTTAGCCGTAAAAAGCAATTCCTGAAAGCATAAGTACCATTTGAAAAACTGAATATAAGCAAGAATAAGTGATCGGGTATTCAATTCATCTGTATTTTGTGTTTAACTCAGTTGAATAAAGCTTTTCAAATTACACCAGGTTAAGATTATTACATAAAAAAAGGCGGGTGTCTACACCCGCCAATTTTATTTCACAGCTTTTCACTGTGTTTCCCTTTGCCAAAAGAAATATCTTAGTGTTGCTGAAGAGCAACAGAACATGTGATGATTAATTAAAAATCATGCTAAAATCTAAAGAAGGCGATAAAAATAAGTCAGGCACGAAAATCTATGGAGAAACATTTTTTCAATAATCAGATATGTAATAAGTTATGTGAAATTAATGTTTTGTTAATAATTCTTTAATTTCACTGCACACCTTAAAAATATAAAATCTGTGTTCCAAAAAGGGAAAATATGTCCGCTCTAGAACCGGATAATTTTCAAGGCTTTTCCCGAATTAAGAAATCCTTTGATAATTTGATGTACATCCCGGTTATCACTATACGGTTTAATGCAATCCTTTATCTGTGAAGGATCGTTAAAACTATTTTCCTTCAACATCCATCCGAAGCCTGCAAAAACACTGTTTTCGATAAGCACAACCGAAACTTCATCTTCGTTACGGCCTCGATCAATAATAGCCATATCCGTCCATTTGTGGTGAAATTCCGTCAATGCCTGCTCAACCCTAAGGTTATATGCTTCAGCAGGTTCCTCACCTATACAAGCTCCCGAACATTGCCCGATAGAATGCTGAAAACAAGCACCGTGATTCTGATATAACCCGCATAATTTCTGGCAAAGATTATATTTAGCTGCGATTTGATGTACCAATACCAATGCCTCATCAAATGAAGTGAAAACCGTATGTGGCTTACCGGTAGTTTTTATTTTTTCGATCTGTATTACATGGTATCCGGATTGAAGGAAAAAAGAGTATAAGCCATATTTATAAAGCGTACGGCGTTGCAGCCTGTTGTGCAATGGCTTGTGTTTTTTTATTTCATCTGATTCAAGCAACAGGGCAATCAACTCACTTCCTGTTTCTTCGAAACTGATACCAGCGGTGTTTGAACGCATTTCGATAGCTTTGTTGCTGCTATTGTTTTGAAAATGCGACAATACCCGGGCATGGATATTTTTACTTTTTCCGATATAAAGTAATTTCCCGTTCTCATCGTGAAAGTAGTAAACACCTGCAGTTGAGGGCAGCTTGCTAAAAACGGACCTGTCCAACGAAGGATGCATGCCATCGGTAGGGATCTGGCTCAGAGTTGGATCAACACTTAGTAACCGCTCAAAAAGCTTTACCGTTGCCAATGCATCACCTGCTGCCCTATGCCGCGAAGTTACCTGAATCCCTATACTACTGCATAAATTCCCGAGACTGTACGACTTATATCCGGGCAGAAGCTTACGCGACATTTTAACGGTACATAAAACAGGTCTTTTATATTTATATCCCAGGTTCAGAAACTCCTGTTTTACAAAACTATAGTCGAAAGCCGCATTGTGAGCAACAAAAGTACAACCCTCAGTAATTTCAACGATATCGCGGGCAATTTCGAAGAATTTTGGAGCATTAACAAG
This sequence comes from Bacteroidales bacterium, assembly GCA_038322655.1. Taxonomy (GTDB): domain Bacteria; phylum Bacteroidota; class Bacteroidia; order Bacteroidales; family UBA4417; genus UBA4417. Next base: position 2,192 of record JBBQGD010000139.1, read on the forward strand.
CATTTCGTCGGAAATTCCGGTCAGACGGGCAACGAAAGGAGGCACTTTGCATTCGGGGTTAATGAGGGTTGAATACTCCCTCACAACCTGGTTCCCGTCGTGAATAAATATGGCTATTTCCGTAATCCGCTCCCGGCTGGCATTACCACCGGTGGTTTCAATATCAATTATTGCGTACACTTGTTGTATTGTAAAGCCCCAAAGATACTTTACAAAAGCATTCAAGCCATTACAATATTCAGAAAATATTTAGATACATTTGAATTTATTATTATTTATACTGCTAATAATCAAACAAATACAATATAGGCCATTAAAAACACTTTGAAGAATATAAAAAAATCATACCTTTGCCGTTCGATTCAAAAATCCAGTAGACATGGCACATGAGGTTAAAATTTTTTCAGGCAGGGCTACACGCTACCTTGCTGAGAATATTACGCTTAGCTTTGGAGCAAAACTTGGCGAAGTTCAGGTTATTGTTTTCAGCGACGGCGAATTTACAATCTCATTTGAAGAAAATCTCCGTGGGAATGATGTTTATATTGTTCAATCCACATTTCCGCCGGCAGAAAACCTTTTAGAACTATTGCTTATGGTTGATGCCGCCAAACGTGCATCTGCCAGAACTATTACCGCTGTAATTCCTTACTTCGGATTTGCCCGGCAGGACAGGAAAGACAAACCACGCGTTCCGATTTCAGCAAAACTTATAGCAAATCTGCTTACTGCAGCTGGTGTACAGCGTATGATAACCATTGATCTGCATGCGGATCAGATCCAAGGTTTTTTTGATGTCCCTGTTGATCATTTATATGCATCATCAATATTTCTGCCTTATATTAAAAAACTGAACCTTCCGAACCTGGTGTTTGCGTCGCCCGATACCGGTGGAACCCGAAGGGCAGCGAGTTATGCAAAAGCCGTTAACACTGGTTTTGTTATTTGCTATAAACAGCGATCAAAAGCCAACCAGGTCGATTCAATGTCATTAATAGGGGATGTAACAGGCAAGGATGTTGTATTGCTTGACGATATTATCGATACAGGCGGAACCATTACGAAGGCGGCACAAATTATGTTGGATAACGGTGCTTCGAGTGTACGTGGATTCTGCACGCATCCGATTTTATCCGGCGAAGCTTTTAACCATATTGTTGATTCAGCATTCACTGAAGTAATTGTTACTGACACCATACCATTAAAGCATAACCACCCTAAAATTAAGGTACTCAGCACGGCGTCATTGCTGGCTGATGTCATTAAAAGGGCACATAATTACGAATCAATTTCGTCTCTTTTTAACATCAAATAATAATAACAATTAAAAATCAAATCAAATGAAAACAGTATCTATGAGCGGTTCGCTTCGCGCGAACGTAGGGAAAAAGGATGCGAAAATGAACCGGGCCAGCGGCAAGGTGCCTTGCGTAATTTATGGTGGCAAGGAAGAACTTCATTTTGCAATCGAGGAAAAAGTACTTGAGAAAATCATTTTCACTCCTTACACTTTCCTGATTGATCTTGACATTGAAGGCAAGAAATTCACTGCAACCCTTCAGGATGTTCAGTATCACCCGGTTTCGGACAAAACCTTACATGCAGATTTTCTTCAGGTAACTAAAGGGAAACCAATTATTGTCTATCTTCCAATCCGTGTTGAAGGAAGTTCACCCGGAGTTTTGCGCGGAGGTAAACTGGTTAAGAAATTCCGTAAATTGAAAGTAAAAGGACTTGCTGAGCATATGCCGGAAGAAATCGTCATCAATATTTCAAAAATGGAAATTGAAGATACTCTAAGGGTAAGCGATATTAAGATTCCACATATCGAAATTCTGGAAGTTATGGGCAACCTTGTTATTTCAGTAGCTTCATCTCGTGCTGTTGAACCAACTGAAACAGCTGTTGCAAAATAATCCTGACTTACTTTACATTGCATAAAAAAAGGTACAAAGTCATAAAGCTTTGTACCTTTTTAGTTTAGGTAAGTTTTTAAAATTAACCTTTGATCTTAATCTTTACAAGTTCACCGATTTTTTCAACCGGAATGCGCTCTTGTTTCATCGTGTCGCGATCGCGGATAGTAACTGTATTATCCTCCAGAGTCTGGTGATCAACAGTAATGCAATAAGGTGTTCCGATGGCATCGTGTCGGCGATAACGCTTTCCGATAGAGTCCTTCTCTTCGTACTGGCACATGAAGTCATACTTAATCGTATCCATAATCTCACGTGCTTTATCAGGAAGTCCATCTTTTGCAACCAATGGCAAAACAGCACATTTAACAGGGGCAAGCATCGGAGGCAGGCGAAGCATGACACGTTCCGATCCGTCCTCGAGTTTTTCTTCCGTATATGCATAGCTGAGAACAGCCAGGAATGTACGATCGAGACCAATGGAAGTTTCTATTACATACGGCACATAGTTTTCGTTAAGTTCAGGATCAAAATACTGAATTTTCTTTCCAGAATATTCCTGGTGCGCTTTTAAATCGAAATCAGTACGTGAATGTATACCTTCCAGTTCTTTGAAACCAATAGGAAATTCAAATTCAATATCAATGGCAGCATTGGCATAATGAGCCAGTTTATCGTGCGGGTGCCAGCGGTATTTTGCTGAAGGAATTCCAAGTGACTGGTGCCATTTCATCCGTTCAGTCTTCCAGTATTCGAACCATTCGAGTTCGGTGCCGGGGCGAACGAAGTACTGCATCTCCATTTGTTCGAATTCCCGCATACGGAAGATAAACTGGCGTGCAACGATTTCGTTACGGAATGCTTTTCCGGTTTGTGCAATGCCAAACGGGATTTTCATCCTGCCTGTTTTCTGCACATTCAGGTAGTTTACAAAAATCCCCTGCGCCGTTTCCGGACGAAGGTATATTATATTGGAATCTTCGCTTACTGATCCCATGGAAGTGCTGAACATCAGGTTAAACTGGCGTACATCCGTCCAGTTGCGGCTTCCCGAAACAGGGCAAACAATTTCAAGATCTTCGATGAGTTTTTTTACATCGGCAAGGTCGTTGCGCTCCATAGCACCGTAAAACCGACGGGTAGTTGCGTCAATTTTCTCTTTGTATTCCATTACCCGGACGTTAGTAGCCAGGAACTGATCTTTGTCGAAAGTATCTCCAAAACGTTTAGCTGCTTTTTCGACTTCTTTATCTATTTTATCCTGCCATTTAGCCATCTGGTCTTCAACCAGCACATCGGCACGGTAACGTTTTTTTGAATCCCGGTTATCGATCAACGGATCACTGAAAGCATCAACATGACCGGATGCTTTCCATGTTGTAGGGTGCATGAAAATAGCTGCATCCAGACCCACAATGTTTTCATGGTACTGTACCATCGACTTCCACCAATACTGGCGGATATTATTTTTTAACTCAACTCCATTTTGCCCGTAATCATACACGGCACTAAGGCCATCATAAATTTCGCTTGATGGGAATACAAACCCATACTCCTTGGAATGGGATATAATTTTTTTGAAAATTTCTTCATTCTGTGCCATGCGGTAAAGGTAGCCAAAATATATAAATCGGCAATGGGGATGGGAAGAAATGGAGACGGGGAGACATAAAGAAAGTGTAACGCGGAAAGAGGGTGCCTGATATTGAAAATCCGGCTCTTCATCACTATGCAAAAAACTGTATTTTTGCAACATGATAGCAATTGATAAGACGTTAATATCTGATGAACTTGGAAGCATCCATTTCGCCTGCGATCTGTCGGCATGTAAAGGGCAGTGTTGCGTTGACGGTGATGCAGGTGCACCGCTGGATGAAGAAGAAATCGGTATTCTTGAAGATTATTTCGACGAGATAAAACCATATATGACTATGGACGGCATTGAGCAAGTAGAACTATCGGGTGTTTTCGATTATGATATGTTTGGAATGTATGTAACGCCGCTTGTTAACGGTCGGGAATGTGCCTTTGTTTATCATGATAATGGCATTGCTTTCTGCGCCATCGAGAAAGCCTGGAAAGAAGGCAAGATTCCTTTTCAGAAACCTATATCCTGCCATTTATACCCGGTCCGGATCAGCAAATACAATGATTTTGAAGCTGTTAATTACCATGAATGGCATATTTGTAAACCGGCATTGTTGAATGGTAAGAAAAATGATGTTCCATTATATGTTTTCTTGAAGGATCCGCTGATCCGCAAATATGGCGAAGAATGGTATCGGGAATTAGTTGATTCATTTGCTACTTAAAAATCAAATTTTGAGAGGTAAAAACTTACAGGTAGCAGCTTAAAATATGCTGCTAAAAGTGTAAGGTACAAAATAAATTGAATTAATATTCTAAGAGCCAACTGTAAAACCAATAGCTATAAGTATGAAAACTCTGTTATTTCTTCTGCTAAGTATTGCTATTTTATGTAGCTGTTCGAGTAACAATTTCGAAAAGAATAAAATTCTGGTTAAGAAAGTTATGGATGATCAAACTGAAAGCTGGAACAAAGGCGATCTTAAAGGTTATATGGATGGCTACTGGATGTCCGATAGTCTTAGGTTTCTTGGGAAAAGAGGCATAACAAAAGGGTGGAAAAAAACACTCGAAAATTACATTAAGACATATCCCGATAAAAAAACAATGGGAATTCTCAAATTCGACGATGTAACATTTGAACCATTAAATGAAAAGCAAATGTTTGTTGTTGGCAGGTGGACGTTGGAAAGAGAAAAGGATACTCTTAGTGGATATTATTCATTGATATGGAAAAAGTTTGATAGCGATTGGAAGATTATTTTTGACCACACAAATTAATTCTCTTTATCAAATAAAAGCATGGTATAATAACATTTAAAGAATAAATGCCGGGAATGTCCGGCATTTATTCTTAATAGCGGGACTTTTGGAATAACCCCCAAAATTTGATTTATGAATCAACCAGTGAAATATCAAACTGAACAAGATTCACAAAAAGTTTCACCCGATCGTAAATATCCTGCTTTGTGAGATTAAGCAGGCCTTCGGTTCCAAATTTTTCAACTGTAAATGATGCCATTGCTGCACCGTAAATGATAGCATTCTTCATATTGCCAAAGGAAATATCGCCTGTACTTGCAAGGTGACCGATAAAACCACCTGCAAAAGTATCGCCGGCGCCTGTCGGATCAAAAACCTCTTCCAATGGAAGAGCAGGGGCAAAGAAAACGCTGTCGCCATGAAAAAGCAAAGCTCCGTGTTCACCTTTTTTAATAACTAGGTATTTGGGACCCATATTCAGGATTTTCTGGGCTGCTTTAACGAGTGAGTATTCACCTGTAAGCTGGCGTGCTTCTGAATCGTTAACCATTAGAGCATCAACACGGGCAATAACTTTCATCAGATCGTCCCATGCAGAGTCCATCCAGTAATTCATGGTATCCATCACAATCAGTTTCGGACGTTTGGTTAGTTGATCGAGTACACGCATTTGCACGCTGGGAGTGAGGTTGCCAAGCACTACAAAATCAGGAGCAAGACAGGAAGGAGGGAGGATTGGGTCGAAATCCGCCAACACATTCAACTCAGTTACCAGCGTATCGCGGGTATTCATATCGGTATGGTAACGTCCTGACCAATAGAAAGATTTGCCTTCGGGTATTATCTGCAGCCCATCGGTATTAATGCCTCTTTCGGTAAGCAGATTAACATATTCTTCAGGGAAATCGCCACCGACAACACTAATTATATGTACATCATCAGCAAATTTAGAAGCAGTAAGACTGATAAAAGTAGCTGCGCCACCTAGTATTTTATCGGTTTTTCCAAAAGGAGTTTCAATTTTATCAAAAGCGACAGTTCCAACAATTACGATACTCATAAGCGGTTATTAATATGATTTTAAAGGAATTTGAGTTTTTTTTTGCAAAGATATTGTTATTTCCAATTGAATGTGTAATTTTGCCGTCCCTTTCGAGGGGAAATCACAACAAACCAAACATTCCTCCTTAGCTCAGTTGGTTAGAGCATCTGACTGTTAATCAGAGGGTCTCAGGTTCAAGTCCTGAAGGGGGAGCCTCAAAATCAAAGAGTTACAAATAATTTGTAGCTCTTTTTTCTTTTATGCGACCAAAAATGCGACCACAAGTCAGACGTTAAAAGGAAAATGCACGGCAAGCAAAAGATAATAACACGCTGATATATTGAATTTTATATGATTGTCAAGCAATAAAAAAACCTGCAGCTAATAAGTTGCAGGTTTTGCTTTTTGGAGAAGCGAGTCTCTACTTCACGTTCTTAGCCAAATCAGCTCCGGCTCTAAACCTGATCACTTTCTTGGCAGGTATAGATCCATTTGCTTTTGGAGTTGAAGTAGTAAGATCAGTAGTGGTGAAGTAAGCTGCAACCACGTCACCAACCCATTCAAATGGGGCAGTAATACTGGCTGCACTTTCGGACCTCAGCGCGGCATTTGCAAAATTCAGCGCTTTGTTCTTTGCACAGTTTACCAGGATAATCGAAACCGGAGCATCCAGTTCAGCCTGGTCGGTGGTGTTGGGTTCCCAAAGAAAACTGATCACCTGGTCGTCTTCGCAAGTCATTTCAACATT
>JBBQGD010000140.1:0-8734 GCA_038322655.1 Bacteroidales bacterium
TGGCCTGGTTGAAAAAGATGGCAGCATTAACCTATTGCTGCATCCCAGTGATACTACAACAGGCATACATTACAGCATACTACCGATGGATCGCGGTGTTATCAGTGGAATTTTCACCAAAGAACAAGCTCTGCATCACCAGCATTTGATTGAAAAATACCTGAAAGGTCCGGATGGCGCCCGGTTAATGGACCGACCTCTGAAATACAAAGGTGGCATTCAGACTATTTTCCAGCGGGCCGAAAGCAGTACATTCTTTGGTCGCGAAATTGGTTTAATGTATATCCACGAACATATCCGTTATGCTGAATCACAGGCAATCCTTGGCAATGCCGATGCATTTGTTAAAGCACTCCGTCAGGCAAATCCTGTAGCCTACCGGGATGTGGTTTCCTGCGGCGATATTCGCCAGGCCAACTGCTATTACAGTAGTTCGGATGTTGCTTTTAAAAATCGTTATGATGCTGACAAACGCTACGATGAAATAAAAACCGGAAAGATTACGCTCAGGGGCGGATGGCGCGTATATTCCAGCGGACCAGGAATTTATATCACATTGGTAATCTCGCATTTGCTTGGGCTGCGCACCGAAGCAGGAAAAATAATTATAGATCCTTTAATTCCACATTCTATGGATGGATTATCCACTTCAATCAAATTTATGGGCCGGCAAACAACATTTCATTACAAGATAAAGGAAAATAGTTTTAGCCCTAAAAAACTTACCATCAATGGAAAGGTTGTTAACTTCACCTACGAAAAAAATAAATACCGCAAAGGTGGTGCAGTTATTCCCGCGGATCTGTTTTTGACTTTGTTAGATCAGCAAAACAATGTTATAGAGATACGATTGTAAAAACCTGGGGCTATTCATCTTTAATTAAAACGCTTGCAAGATTCGATTACCAAGAGATTGAAATAATATTCACTAACTTTTTTCAATCTGAACATGGTGAAATTTTATTTTGTAATTGCCCTTGTATTCGTGTCATTAATTCCAACAATGGCACAGCAGAAAACCTACTGCAACCCGGTAAATATTAATTATGGTTACACATTAATGTTACCCGGTTCACAATGCTTACGCCTATAATATTTATATGGGCACGGAACCTGATAAACCGTATAATTCTATAATGGTTTACAATGCAAATGAATACTGGTTGAAAACGATGGATAAAGAAAAACATTACTATTTTAAAATCGAGGCAATTAACAAAAATAGAACCAGCCAATCGTTTCCACTAATCAAATCAGAATAATAAAAAAAACTTCTGTATTATGAAGCAGCAAAAATATATTGTCATTTTACTTTTTCTTCTTGTATCATTCTATGGATTTGCACAGGAAGATCAGTATCCCTATGCAAATGAGATCCACAACTTTAAAGTCCTCGACAGCATTAATCCGCCTTCTCAGCATTCAATACTTTTCATTGGCAGTTCATCATTTACCAAGTGGACTGATGTGCAGGATTGTTTCCCAAACTATACAATTATAAACAGGGGGTTCGGTGGTTCGTGTCTCACAGATCTGATACATTATGTCGATGACATTGTATTCCCATATCATCCAAAGCAGGTTGTGATTTATTGCGGAGAGAATGATTTTGCTTATTCCGATACCATTACTTCATCTGTGGTAAACAGTCGTTTCGTAAAATTATTTGAATTGATCAGGAATAAATTACCAGATGCGAAGATTACTTTTATTTCAATCAAACCTTGTCCCAGTCGCTGGAACTTAAAAGATAAATTTATTGCTTCAAATAAGTTCATACGTAAGTTTCTTAGAAATCTACCAAACACAAGCTATGTTGATGTCTGGGATAAAATGCTTGATAAAAAAGGGAAACCTTTGCCTGGTATATTTCTGGAGGATCATCTTCACATGAATCCAACCGGGTATAACATCTGGCAAAATGCCATTAAACCACAATTAGTCAAATAAACACAATACTCATGAATCGCAAATTACTTCTTTTAACATGCATACTTTTATTTAGTAATGCGATAGTTTATTCGCAGTGCAAGTTATCCCCGGTTGATCAAAATATGAAAATTTTCATTGATGGCCTGATGAAAAAAATGACACTCGAAGAAAAAATAGGTCAATTAAACCTGCCGGTATCAGGCGATATCATTACTGGGAGCACCGCCAGTTCAGATATAGGAAATAAAATCAGGGAAGGCAAAGTCGGCGGTTTGCTAAATGCAATATCTGTAGAAAAAATCGGCCAGATGCAGAAAATAGCGGTAGAAGAAAGCCGCATGAAAATTCCATTAATTTTTGGACTGGATGTAGTACACGGTTATGAAACCATTTTCCCTTTACCACTTGCACTTTCCTGCAGCTGGGACATGGCTTTAATTGAACAATCAGCCCGTATAGCTGCCATTGAAGCAAGCGCTGACGGAATCTGCTGGACCTATTCGCCTATGGTTGATATTGCACGCGATCCGCGCTGGGGGCGTGTTTCCGAAGGTGCCGGTGAAGATGCATACTTAGGTTCGCTTGTTGCCAAAGCCATTGTAAAAGGATATCAAGGTGATGATTTGAAGAAAGACAATACCATTATGTCATGTGTAAAACATTTTGCCTTGTACGGCGCTGCCGAAGGCTGCCGGGAATATAACACGGTTGATATGAGCTACGTGAGCATGTATAACGAATACCTCCCGCCTTACAAAGCCGCCGTTGATGCAGGCGTAGGAAGTGTGATGAGCTCTTTCAACGAAATTAACGGCATCCCGGCAACTGGCAACAAATGGCTTTTAACTGATCTGCTTCGTAAACAATGGGGATTCACCGGCTTAGTTGTAACCGATTATACTGCCATCAACGAAATGATAAATCACGGCATAGGAAAGGATCTGAAAGATGTATGTACACAGGCGCTGAATGCAGGGGTTGATATGGACATGGTGGGCGAAGGCGTTCTTCTTAACGCAAAGCAGCTGGTAGAAGAAGGTAAAATAAAGGAGAAAACAATTGACGATGCCTGCCGGATGGTACTGGAAGCAAAATACAAGCTTGGACTATTCGACGATCCATACCGATACATCAGCAACGAAAGGTCTAAAAATGAAATTCTTACTCCCGAAAACAGGCAAGCCGCCCGCACTGCTGCAGAACATTCTATGGTGTTACTTAAAAACGACAAGCAGTTGCTACCGCTTGATGAGTCAAAAAGCATAGCTCTTATCGGACCACTGGCAGATATCCGACCCGATATAACCGGAGTCTGGCCAAACAAGGTAAAACAGGAAAACTCATCAAGTGTGGTGGAGGGTTGTAAAAAGCTGCTTGGTAATCCGGATAAAGTATATTACGCCAAAGGCTGTAACTTATTGACTGACAGTAAATTTTTGAGCCCAGTAAGATGGAGAGGAACGATCGATAGCCGAACTGATGATGAAATGATAAACGAAGCCTATAATGTTGCATCACAAGCCGATGTTATTGTTGCCGTGCTTGGCGAGCCATCCGGATTTAACGGTGAAGCATCTTCAAGAAGCGAAATTGGCATACCTGGCCGGCAGCTCGATTTATTAAAAACTCTTCTGAAAACAGGCAAACCGGTTGTGCTTGTAATAATCAGCGGCAGACCTCTTACTCTTGAATATGAGGCTACTCATATTCCGGCGATTCTGCAGGCCTGGGATGGAGGTTCTGAAATTGGAAACGCCGTGTCTGACGTATTGTATGGAAAATATAATCCGTCAGGGAAATTAACCATGACTTTTCCTGTAAATGTGGGACAGATTCCGATTTATTACAATCATAAAAATACTGGGCGTCCGTTAGTTGATAAAAACGACAAATACCTGAGCCGTTACCTGGATGTTTCCAACGATCCGCTTTATCCTTTCGGTTATGGCTTAAGCTATACAACCTTTAAGTATTCCGATTTGAAAATTGACAAGCAGAAAATATCGGCTAAAAGTACGCTTAACATCTCTGTAACCATAACCAATACTGGGAGATATGATGGCGCCGAAATCGCGCAGTTGTATATCCGCGATATGGTTGGAAGCATAACCCGCCCGGTAAAAGAGCTGAAAGGATTTCAGAAAGTTTTCCTTAAAGCCGGTGAAAGCAAAACCCTGAATTTCAAACTTACACACAACGACCTTGCATTTTATAACTCAGATCTCAAATTTAAATCAGAACCTGGTGATTTCAAGGTGTTCGTTGGAACCAATTCTTCCGATTGCCTGGAAGCAGATTTTGAGTTAACAGAATAAAAAATGTCTAATTCCGACTATAAACGAATGATCCTTATAAATGGGATCATTCGTTTTTGTAAATTTGATTTTTAACCGGATTATGAAAGAGCTTTCCGAAAACGATCTTACACTTTATTCTTCTTTTAAAATTACCTCTGCGGATACAGATATGTATTTGCGTGTCCGACTTGGCGGAATCGTAAATCTATTGATACAATCAGCAATCAACTCGGCCGAAAGCCTTGGATTCGGGTTTAAAGGGTTGCGGAAACAGCAACTCTACTGGGTGCTTAGCCGGATGACACTAGAAATTTACCATCCATTAGTATGGAACCAGGATGTTGAAGTAGAAACCTGGCCAAAAACTATTGAAGGACTGCTTTATATGCGCGATTTTATTGTTAGAGACAAGTCGCAAAATATTATAGCACGGGCTACTTCCGGTTGGCTGGCTATTGATGCTGAAACAAAAAGGCCAAAATTACTCAACGATATAGAAGCTGAAATGTTTATGTTCCTTAAAGATAAACATGCTTTGAACGAATTACCCGTAAAGCTCCCCGCTATTGCCGAAGGAAATACCTTTGATGTAAAATCCGGGTACTTTGATTTTGATTTAAACGGTCACGTTACTTCAACCCGTTATGTCGACTGGATGATGGATACATTTCCGGTTGATTTTCATAAAGACAACTATCCCAAAAGGTTATCAATCAATTTTATGAGAGAAACTCTGCCTGGCGACTCAATTAATATGTTACGTGGCAGTCATGATGGCTTACAATTTAAATTTGAAGGAACAAACCATGCACAAAAGACAGTTGCTTTCAGGGGAAAGATTGAATTCTGATCACGATTGTCCGGTGAATATAATTTAATGTTCCTAATCTTCTGTAAATCATTCCCGTTTCTATCGCTAATGCAGGAAAAGAAAGCTGTTCACATTCTTTGCGTTCTTTTTCATCTATCTACTATCGTGTCAACCTGAAGTTTGTCCTTTGAGTAAATATCAATTTTATATTGTCGTGGTGTTTCCTTGAATTTTACGCTAATACTATCTGCATCATATTCCGGAATGTTCAGGTCCTTGGTAAAAATCCTTCTCTCAATAAAGGAGAGCCCACTAACTGACTTATAAACTTCTATTCTTGTGCCTGATTCTTCCGAAATAGCACTTCCATAACGAAATTCTTTGTAATAGAATTGACTATTTAGAATAGCTACTTTATTTGGAAATTCAGGCGTATAACCAAACATTCCAAATACGATTACTACTAAAATTGGTATAAACCCAATAATGAAAATAATTGCCCTGAGAAAATTATTCGAAATGCGGATTGTATAATAAAACATAAAACAATAGAATACAAAAATCCCGATTGGAAGGATAAGGTCAAAAGAATCCTGTTTGAAAGTGATATTAAAATAGCTGAAAATGTAAAATAAGGCTAAAATGCAAACGAATGAAATAATGAATTTTCGGTTTTCTCGGAACAAAAGGAAAAGCAGCAAACCAATAAAAGGGCTTCCAATTAGTCCAAGTTCAGTAATTGTAACAATAGTCGATTTCGAGTCCATAGGAGTTCAATATTTTTCCAGCTTTTTTCTTGCCGATTTTTTCCAAATCGCCTTTACATGATCAATTTTAAATAAATTATTATGCAGAATCTTAAAATCATTGTAAATAAAATAGCAAAACGAAGTTATACGGCTAACTGTCGAGCCAAACTTTAAAATCCAATACTCTTTCACGGGCCACAATTATATCGTCATCTTTTATTCCTTCAATTTTCAAACGCAGCCTGCTGTTGGTCCATGCCAGTATATCGGTACATGCCTGTATTGAAACAATATATTTCCTGTTAATACGAAAAAATAAATCCTGAGCCAGAAGCTCTTCAACCTGGTCAATTGAATAATCGATGCAATAATCCCTGTTACCGGAAGTATGAATATATGTGGCTTTTTCGAGGCTGTAAAAAGCAAGAATTTCCTCAACCGGAATGGTTTTAATTTTATCGCCAACCTTTACCATAAACCTGGATTTAAAGGTCTTTCCATTAGTACTATTGGTGATTGACAAAATTTTTTCAACTGCAAGCACAGGTGAAAACAATTTAATTTTATCAATGGCTTTTTTCAGGCGTTCCTCCTCAACAGGTTTCAACAGGTAGTCAATACCATTGGTTTTAAAAGCTTCAATGGCATAATGGTCGTAGGCAGTAGTAAAAATAATCGGGCATTTAACTGTAACTTGTCCGAAAATCTCAAAGCTCAATCCATCAGCAAGCTGAACATCCGAAAAAATAAGATCAATGTCATTATCCTGTTCTAAAAAAGGAACTGCATCCCGCACCGACTCAAGCTTGGCTGTCACTTTCATATCAGGCGCAACTTTTTTTATAAGCCGCTCAAGGTAACTGGCTGCACGCGATTCGTCTTCCAGAATTAATACGTTCATTTCGATAAAGCTTTTAAAATGGGAACACGAACATGGAATTTGCCATCCGCATTGTTTACTTCTATCTGCCTGTCAGTAAAATAGCTGAATTGCTGAATGATATTTTTCAACCCGGTGTTTTTTGAATCTTCTCCTACTTGTTTTATTCGTAGTGAATTTACAACATCCAGAAATGAACCGTTGCGTGAAATATGGATTTGCAGGGGAAATGCCTCGGAAACTTCATTGTGCTTTACTGCATTTTCGACTAGTAATTGCAAGGTCATCGGAACAATCAGTTCATCCTGTGCAGCTTCCAGGTCAATTTTCAGATCGAGCTTTTCCTCGAACCTGGTTTTTAAAAGATAGATATAGGAATGCATAAATTCAATCTCATCCTGCAATGGCACCAGTTCCTTGTCGCGGCTGTCGAGCACATACCTGAATAACCCGCTCAGCTGGTTTATGAATTTTACAGCCATGGCCTGGTCAGCATACACAAGGTCGCTCAGTACATTGAAACTGTTGAAAAGGAAATGAGGATTTATCTGGTTTCTCAATGATTCGTATCTATAAGCCATCATTTCGGTATTAAGCTCTTCAGCTTTGGCAACAGCCTTTTTCCAGGCTTTAAAAAATCCTATGGCTGTAAATATCAGCGAAATATTAAATGATATCGCTACAGTTATAAAACTTGAAGTAGAAACAAAGTCCCAGCCTTCAGGAGGTAATGAACCATATTTCAGGTAATACATAATGTATTTCACCGAAAGGAAAGCAGTAACCGAATAGGTAACCAGTATGGCAATGCCCAGGATAGAACGCAAAACCGGTTTATCTTTCCATTTTATTTTACGATCGAGAAGATTGTTGATTAAAGCAGCTCCGGTCCATTGAGTGAAGGTTATCGAAAATGACCATAACAAGTAAAAAAGTAAATCCGGAACATTTGTAATAGGTCCGCTCGTGAAAAGAAAAAGAATCACAAAGCTCAAACCCAGGTTAGCCAGAAGAAATTGAAGGATAGTGAAGGGTTTAACAAGGTCCCGGAAAAATTTCATAGTATCTATTGTTTGATGGGTTAAAGATAGGTGTTCTGAGGTAACATTTGCAGCCTTTTGGTTGCGAATTTTATGATGGCCGGGATGAGCAGCCGGAGTGTCCGATACCCTTCGGGTATGCAGACACTTCGGCTTCACTAACTTTTCAGGCATTACTTACCTGATTTACATTGTTCCACAATTTGTGCCACCTGCTCCTTGCCCCATCCCGGGTAAAGCGGCGATCTCACTTTATAGTTGTCCCAGTTTGCAAGTAAATCGGAAGCCTGCGGACAAAATTCTTTGGGGTCTTTGCCAAAATACTGTGCACTACCCATATCGTTTCGCAACTTAATAAATTTTGCCCTGGGGTTATTGGCGTCCAAACCCAAAGCCATACCCACAGCCTGTGCCGAAAGAGCGCTATATTTCTGGCCGCGTTCCATCGGATTTACAATCAGACGTGCTGAATAAAGCAGTGACTGCAAGGCATACACCTCGGATTCCTTAGGTGCCAGCTCAATCATTTTTGTGATCGATTTTTCAGCTTCATCCAGGTAAGGATCTTTTTTTGCTGCATCAGTATCCATAAAACTCATTAGAATGTAGCAGTTTGCATGGTAATACAAGGGAAGCCATTCGGTTTTTTCAGCATTGGCAATCAGGCTGAATCGGTTTCCAAGTGCCTGGTAATCGTCAACGGTTTTGCAGCTAGCATAGTGTCCTAAGGCTTCGCCCATGGCAGCTACAAATTCTTTACTCTGGGACCTGCCGGTTAAGGCGGTCAGGAAAATGACAACGGATAAAAAGATTGTTTTCATATTAATTTGTGTTTAGTTTTTGATTATTAATTAGTTACGGGTGCAGCGATTTCCAATCGCTGATATTTATTTATTTCGGCATTCTTATTTCGGGTGCAGCGATTTCCAATCGCTGATATTTATTTATTTCGGCATTCTTATTTCGGGTGCAGCGATTTCCAATCGCTGATATTTATTTATTTCGGCATTCTTATTTCGGGTGCA
>JBBQGD010000141.1:0-8724 GCA_038322655.1 Bacteroidales bacterium
TATTGCAGTATTGGCAATCATGATCCGCAAAGAACTTCTTATACCTATTCTCTGTGGGATTTTTATCGCTGAAAACCTGTCTGTTGTAATACAGGTAACATATTTCAAATATACCAGAAAGAGAACGGGTGTAGGAAAACGCGTTTTCCTGATGGCCCCCTTACATCATCATTACCAAAAGAAAGGATATCCCGAACCAAAAATCGTAATGAGGTTCCTGATTATAGGAATTGCACTGGCGCTTATGTCGATAATCACATTAAAGATCAGGTAAAGGCTTGAACAATGAATAAAAAAATAGCCATACTGGGAGCAGGCGAAAGCGGAACAGGAGCAGCAGTGCTGGCTAAGAAACAAGGATTCAGGGTTTGGTTATCCGATTCAGGGAAAATCAAAGAAAAATATAAAATCGTTCTTTCTCATTTTGAAATTGCATTCGAAGAGGGGCAGCATACAGAAGGTAAAATACTCGACGCCGATGAGGTAATCATCAGTCCGGGAATACCGTTAACAGCGCCGTTAATTCAAAAAATAAGGGCTAAGCTGATACCGGTAATTTCTGAAATAGAATTTGCTACACGATACACAAAAGCAAAGAAAATATGCATTACCGGCTCAAACGGGAAAACAACCACAACACTGCTTATCCATCATATCATGAAAAACGCAGGGTTAAATGTTGGCCTGGCAGGTAATGTCGGCGAAAGTTTTGCAATGCAGGTTGCAACAAAAGAGTTTGACTGGTATGTACTGGAAATCAGCTCCTTTCAGCTCGACAGCATGTTCGGCTTCAAAGCTGAAATTGCCATATTAACCAACATAACACCCGATCATCTTGACCGCTATAATTACAAATTTGAAAACTACATTGACTCAAAATTCAGGATTACCCAAAATCAAACCAGTGAAGATGCCTTTATTTATTGCCTTGACGACGAAGTAAGTACTGCCGAAGTTGCCCGACGCAACCTGAAAGCTCAGATTTATACAACTACTTGTCGACCGGAAAACACCTCAGCGAATGCATATTGTTTAGAAAATAAAATCCAAATAACCACAAATAATACCTTTTTTACCATGACATTGGAAGAACTCGCCTTACAAGGCAAACACAATGTGTACAATTCGATGGCTGCATCAATAGCCTCAAAACTGGTTGACATCCGCAGTGAAAGTATCCGCCAGTCGCTGAGTGCTTTTGAAAATGTACCGCATCGCCTCGAATTTGTTGCACGCATCCATGGAATTGATTTTATCAATGATTCCAAGGCTACCAATGTAAACAGTGCCTGGTACGCACTCGAAACCGCAAATTCGCCACTAATATGGATCGCAGGTGGAGTTGATAAAGGCAACGATTATACCAAGCTTACAGAGTTGGTCGAACAGAAGGTGAAAGCAATTATCTGCCTAGGAGTTGATAACAGCAAAATTATTGAACTTTTTGCTGATAAAGTGGAAGCCATTTATGAAACTCAATCCGCCGAGCAGGCAGTCCTGACAGCCTATACTATAGGTAAAAAAGGAGACACTGTGTTATTATCTCCTGCTTGTGCCAGTTTCGATCTCTTCGAAAGCTATGAGGAAAGAGGAGATAAATTTAAACAGGCAGTCAAAAATTTATAACTAAAAACACTTACAATCCAACTTTAAAATGATTCAGATAGTACCGAAAATACGTGGAGACAAAGTAATATGGGGAGTAGTAATAATACTCTCGGTATTCTCTGTTCTTGCTGTGTACAGTTCGACCACAACCCTGGCTTACCGTTTCAAGCAGGGTAATACAGAGTATTATCTGATGAAACACCTTGGCATACTTATTTTCGGATTTATTCTGATGTATATCGCACATAAAATCAAGTATGTGTATTATGCCAAAATTTCGATGCTGGCTGTTATTATTGCAGCTCCTCTCCTGCTTTATACATTAGTTTTCGGCGAAGTACGTAACGAAGCCGCACGTTGGACTACTTTACCGGGGGTTAACATTATGTTTCAACCTTCAGATCTTGCCAAACTGGCTCTAATTATGTTTGTTGCCAGGATGCTTGCAAAAAAACAGGATAATATCAAGGACCTGAAAAGCGCATTTATCCCGATTCTGTTACCGGTGTTGGTGATTACCGGGCTTATTTTACCTGCAAACCTTTCAACAGCCGCAATTTTGTTTGTAACCTGCATAGTTCTGATGTTTATCGGAGGCGTTAAATTCAAATATTTATTGACCCTGGCAGGCATAGGTATTGCAGCACTGGCACTTCTGATTACCTTCCTGATGATATCACCGAAATCAAGCGGCCGGTTGGGAACCTGGCAGAATAGGATTGAGCACTTCGGTGGCGGTGGCGACAGTGACGAAAATTTCCAGGTCGACCAGGCTAAAATTGCGATTGCAAACGGCGGTATTGTTGGGAAATTCCCCGGAAACAGTATGCAGAAGAATTTTCTCCCCAATCCGTTCAACGATTTTATTTTTGCAATCATTATTGAAGAATATGGTTTTATCGGCGCGCTAATTATTGTACTGATGTACCTTATCCTGCTCTATCGGGGTATTCGTATAGCCATAAAAGCGCCCGGAAATTTCGGGGCACTATTGGCTATCGGTGTCACAATAAGCCTGGTAATACAAGCTTTTGCAAATATGGCAGTAGCAGTCCACCTTGTTCCTGTAACCGGGCAACCACTTCCATTAGTAAGTATGGGAGGAACAAGTATCTGGTTCACCAGTATTGCGATAGGAATAATACTAAGTGTGAGTAAAGAAATGGACGAGATTGAGGAACCTCAGGAAGAAACAACAGAATTGGAAAATGCAGCAGTTTAACAACATACGGGTAATACTCAGCGGAGGCGGCACAGGCGGACATATATTCCCTGCGGTTGCCATTGCGAATGCTGTTAAGGAAACTGCCCTCGGAGCTGAAATTATGTTTGTAGGCGCCAAAGGCCGCATGGAAATGGAAAAAGTTCCGGCAGCTGGATATCCGATTGAAGGATTATGGATCAGCGGTTTGCAGCGCAGACTGACTGCTGATAACCTCATGTTCCCTTTCAAAGTGATTTCAAGCTTGTACAAAGCACGAAAAATAATAAAATCCTTTAAACCCGATGTTGTTGTGGGCACCGGCGGATACGCATCAGGTCCTACACTTCGGATGGCTGCGTGGCTTGGCATACCAACACTTATCCAGGAACAAAATTCATTTCCCGGCATAACTAATAAAATGCTGGCATCGAAAGCCGACAGGATATGCGTGGCCTATCCGGGAATGGAAAAATACTTTCCAGCATCAAAAATAAGCATAACGGGCAATCCTGTCCGACATGATATTGAATACAATAACATTTTAAAAGACGATGCATTAAAACATTTTGGACTTACCGGCGAAAAGACTACTTTACTTGTTGTAGGCGGCAGCCTTGGGGCCAGAACTATTAACCATAGTATTCACGCAGGATTAAGGATACTTGCCGACAGCAATATCCAGGTAATCTGGCAGACCGGAACACATTATGCCATCCAGGCTTCAAAAGCACTGCTCGACAACCAAATGAAAGGTATTTTAACAGCACCTTTTATTAAAGAAATGGATATGGCTTATTCAGCTGCCGACATTGTAGTTTCGAGGGCCGGTGCTATTGCAATTTCGGAATTGTGCCTTACAGGGAAACCAACAATATTGGTACCGTCACCAAATGTTGCAGAAGATCATCAAACAAAAAATGCAAAAGCACTTTCATCACGTAATGCAGCTATCCTGGTTACAGATTCGGATGCACCAGCCAGCTTAATCACTATAATTACAACTCTGGCATCAGATCTGAATGCTCAAAAACAATTAATCACAAATATAAGTTCACTCGCAATCAAAAATTCAGCTCGTCAGATTGCGGAACTCGTATTTGAACTTGCAACAAAAGAAAAGAAATAACAAAACAGTATATGCCATTGAGAATTAAAGAACATATCATTTATTTCCTTGGGATAGGCGGCATCGGCATGAGTGCCCTGGCACGTTATTTTTTAGCCAAAAACTACAAGGTACACGGCTATGACCGCACTGCAACCAGCCTTACAGCAAATCTCGAGAAAGAAGGAATGATAATTCATTATGACGAAAATATTGAACTGATTCCATCCGAAACCGGATTAGTAATTTACACTCCGGCGATTCCTTCAACAAATATAGAGTTGCAATACCTTAAAAAATGTGGTGTCAGGATGATGAAACGGGCTGAAGTACTTGGTATGCTTTCAGCTGAATATCAAACCATTGCCTGTGCCGGGACTCATGGAAAAACTACAACTTCCTCCATGGTTTCATATCTGTTGCAACAATCTAAAATTGGATGCCAGGCTTTCCTGGGCGGAATTTCGAGAAATTTTGACAGTAATCTTCTGATTTCCGAAACATCAACGTTCATGGTTGTTGAAGCTGACGAATACGACCGGTCATTTCTGCATCTGCATCCTTACATAGCCATCATAACGAGCATTGATTCCGACCACTTGGATATTTATGACAATATAACAGCTGTACATGAAGCATTCAGCAGTTTTGCAGGAAATATCGTTTCGAACGGATCGTTAATAATAAAGAAAGGGCTGGATCTGCCTTTGAAAACCAGTGACGGATATAGTATCTACAGGTATGCCGTAAATGATGAAGCTGATTTTTACGCATCTGACCTCCGCCTTGAAAATAACCTGTACCATTTTGATTTTATTTATCCGAATGGAAAAATCAACAATTTAATC
Organism: Bacteroidales bacterium; assembly: GCA_038322655.1. GTDB lineage: Bacteria > Bacteroidota > Bacteroidia > Bacteroidales > UBA4417 > UBA4417. Next base: position 4,766 of record JBBQGD010000141.1, read on the forward strand.
CTGGGGATTCCGGGTTTATACAATGTTGAAAATGCAGTTGCCGCTCTGGCAGCAGCCATCCTGGCAGGCGTTACTCCGGAAGAACTGAGCCAGGGGCTTGCTACATTCAGAGGTGTAAAACGCCGGTTCGACATAAGGATCAATGATGACGTAGTTTATATCGACGACTATGCACATCATCCGGAAGAAATAAATGCATGCGTCAGATCGGCAAGAGCAATGTTCCCCGGTCGTAAAATCACGGGCATTTTCCAGCCTCATTTATTTTCACGCACACGAGATTTTGCGGCTGAATTTGCTGAAAGCTTATCGAAGCTGGATGAAATATTGCTTTTACCGATTTACCCGGCACGTGAACAACCTATTCCGGGAATTAATTCACAGATGCTGCTTTCGCTGATGAACCACGATAACAAACATTTAGTACAGAAGTCAGATATCCCGGCTTATTTTACGGGGAAACATATAGAAGTACTTATTACAATGGGTGCCGGCGATATTGATACACTAGTTGAACCGATTGAAAATTTTTTCAGGACGAATAAAAAGAATTAACATGAAGATATTGGTAAAAATATTACTCATTACCTTATGGATTGCCATAGCAGCAGGTGTTGTGGTAATAATGAGTTTTGCCAATGAAACACATGAAATTAAGCAATGCAAGGGAATTACCTGCCGGATTGATTACAGGGGTGTGCAACCTTTAATGAGTGGCAACGATCTGATAGCTGAAATCACAAAAAAGTATGGTAAGTTACAATCCAAAACTATTGGCGAAGTGGATATACCGGGAATCGCACAACTTGTAAAAAAGAACCCATATCTTGAAAACACAGATGTATTGGTAACAGTTGAAGGAGATATCCTGATCAGGGGTGATCAATGTATTCCTTTAATCAGGTATTATTCGTCTGCAGGCTATCCACATTATATTGACAGGAATGGCCGTATAATGCCGGTAAATACTGCTTATCCTTATAAAGTTCTTATTGCCAGCGGGCAAATAGAAAGCCCGATGAAAGACGGAAAAAACATTTTTTCAGTTTCTGATTCCAATCAATTGTTAAGGTCAAAACTGAAAAATCTTTATGATATCCATTTGCTTGCCGGAATTATTAATAACGACAATACATTAAAAGCTTTGATCGAACAGGTTTATGTTACAAGTAGCGGAAAAATACAACTGGTTACCAAGGCCGGAACACATATTGTTTATATGGGAGATACAACTGACGCAGTCGAAAAACTTGAAAACCTGAAGTATTTTTACAAATATGGCCTGGTAAAAACCGGTTGGAACAAATACCAAAAAGTGAATCTGGAATATAAAAATCAAATAGTGTGCACAAAATAAATTTAAAGTTATGCAATCGGAAATCGTAGTCGGATTAGATATCGGAACAACAAAAATTGCTGCTATTGCGGGACGCCGCAATGAATTCGGCAAAATTGAGGTATTAGGTTATGGCCACACTGAATCAATAGGTGTTCGCCGTGGAGTCATTACCAATATCGAAAATACGGTAAACTCAATACAAACGGCCATAAAACAGGCGCAGGTTCACTCTAAAGTAACCATTCGTACTGTGAACGTAGGTATTGCCGGTCAGCATATCCGCAGTATTCAACACAGGGCCAGCACAATAAGGCCAAATCCTGAAACTGAGATCAGCCAGGAAGATATTGACCAGTTTACATCCAGTATTTATAATATAGCGATGAATCCAGGTGAAAAAATAATCGATGTTTTGCCGCAGGAGTTCATTATTGATGGCGAATCCGGGGTCAAAGATCCTAAAGGAATGCTGGGGCACCAGATGGGTGCCAGTTTTCATATTGTAACTGCTCAAACTTCAGCTGCACAGAACATTTTAAAATGTATTGAGAAATCGGGCTTCAACCTCCAGCATATGATCCTTCAGCCTCTGGCATCAGCTGAAGCAGTTCTAAGTATGGATGAGAAGGAAGCTGGTGTAGTGCTGGTCGATATAGGAGGCGGAACAACAGATGTGGCTGTTTTCCTAGATGGAATTATCCGGCATACTGCTGTAATTCCTTTTGGCGGAGAGGTAATTACCGAGGATATAAAAGCGGGTTGCAGTATAATTAAAAAACATGCTGAAGATTTAAAGGTGAAATTCGGTTCTGCTCTTGCCAGCGAAAACCGTTCCGAAGAAGTTGTAGCCATCCCGGGTTTGAGAGGTAGAGATCCAAAAGAAATCACCCTGAAAAATCTTGCAAAGATTATCCAGGCCCGTATGGAGGAAATTATTGAAGCTGTTTACCAGGAGATTAAAAGCACAGGCCTTGAAAAAAGACTTATTGCCGGTATCGTTCTTACAGGTGGAGGAGCACTGCTAAAACACATTGAACAACTCACACAATTTATTACCGGTATGGATACCCGTATAGGTTACCCGAATGAACACCTGGCTAGCAATTCTGTTGACGAGATGACCAGCCCTATGTATTCAACAGGCCTGGGACTTGTATTATTGGGAATGCAACGGGCAGATGTATCACGAATTAAAAATGATGTTACTAAAGCGGATGAAACTAAGACAGAAGAAAAAAAACCGTCATCAAAGTCAAACAAAGTATCCGATTGGCTCGATAGGTTTTTTGGTGATGGAATCAGTTAATAATTAACATCCATTTTGTTAGTAAATTTTTCAATAGTTGAAAGTAACCAGATATTAAACAAGTAATTTTAGGGGGAGAAAAATGACTGAAATGCTAAAATTCGACAGGCCTGATGAACAGGCCCCAATCATAAAAGTAATAGGTGTAGGTGGCGGAGGCAGCAATGCAGTTTCGTACATGTATACGCAAGGTATTAAAGGAGTAGATTTTTATATCTGTAATACTGATTCACAATCGCTTAGCAGATGCGAAGTGCCTAATAAAATTCGCCTGGGCAATACCGGTTTAGGAGCTGGAGCCAACCCGACAGTCGGACGTGAAGCAGCTATTCAGATTGCTGATGAGATCAGGGAAATCTTATCTCACAACACTTCGATGTTGTTCATCACTGCCGGAATGGGTGGTGGAACCGGTACAGGCGCAACACCAATTATCGCACAAATCGCCAAAGAACTGGGGATATTAACAGTAGGTATCATAACCAAACCTTTCAGTTTCGAAGGCCGCAAGCGCGAATTACAAGCTACTGCCGGGATTGAAGAGTTGAAAAAATATGTCGATACTACACTTGTAATCTGCAACGATAAGCTGCTTGATATGCAAGGCGATATGAAACTCAGCCAGGCATTCGGAAAAGCAGACAATGTTTTGACTATCGCTGCAAAAGGTATTGCCGAAATCATCACTGTTACAGGCCGTATCAATGTGGATTTCGAGGATGTTAAAACAGTAATGCAGGGCAGCGGGAAAGCCATCATGGGCGCTGGCATCGCCAACGGCCCTGATCGTGCTGTGAAGGCTGTTGAAATGGCCCTGAACTCACCCTTACTGGATGATACGGATATTAAGGGAGCAGCCAATGTATTGCTTTATATTACTTCTGGTAAAAATGAAATTTCACTCGAAGAGCTCAACGATATTACAGGATATATTACTACCCGAACCGGTGAAGATGCCAACGTAATATGGGGTGATGGAGTAGATGATAATCTGGATGATGAAATCTCGATAACGCTGATAGCTACCGGATTTAACAAGCCGGTTATAACGGTTCATCCGCTAAACGAAATTAAAAATACATTATATGCACCCCAGGCAACCATAAAAGCTGAACCCATAACTGAAGTTCACCTGATTGCAGAGCCGCAGACAATCGCCCAAAAACCCTCTGAAGATCCTGAAAGGATAAACATTCCCGAACCAACAGTAAATAATACAACTCCTTTAACACTTTTTGCTGACAATTCAGCTGAGAAAGTCGTAAAAGCTACTGAAACAACTACACAGAACTCTGAACCTATCGAAGTTAAATC
>JBBQGD010000142.1:0-8643 GCA_038322655.1 Bacteroidales bacterium
GGATCACTTTCATTTTCTGGGGAGAATGGTGCATAAAGAATGAATGAAATTGAGATCAAAATTCAATGCATTCACTAAAGTCCAGGCATTCGGAAAATCTTTCATTATTTCTTTACTTTTTGCTTAATCAAAAAGTAACAAAAAATCAAGTCTTTATAACAATGCTGGCGTTTCTAAGCCGAAGGTATCTCCTCGCAATACAAGGCATGGAAGAGCATAACAAATTCTGACAGTTTGCCTTGCTGTGTATTGCTACGCACAGGCCATTCGCACATACCCCCGGCTAAGAAACGCAGGCGCATTTTTATAAGGCCGGTCCCTTTTATGATAGTCTCCTCTTATAGCAACATTACGAAACCACAATTTGGCTTTTAGAGTAATTTTCAGGGTGTAGGGACCGGCATTATAGAAATTTCAGAACAGATGTAGACGAAGGTAAACCGCGAGGGCATGTGCGTAGCAAAACACCAGCCTCACGTGCTGCTTGGCTATGGTAAAATCTTTCAGGCATTGTTTTGCGAGCCTTACCGAGTCGTATATCTGTGTGAAATTTATATTAAGCCTTGACCTTTTGGTTCTTTTGTGGCAAGACAAAAGAACATAAAATAATCAATATTCTTATTCTTGCAGATGTAGAATAGAAAACGAATCAACTCTAAATTACAAGTAACATAGAAGCTAATTGAAATAAAAAAACATGTTGACTATATTGGGTTGCTCCCCAACTTTTGAATATGATCCGAATGAATTTCTTCCCTGAAATTTTGTTTTAAGTTGAAAGAATAAACATCGCTACAACAGCCAGTACCAATCCGATCAAAAGCATGACACCGGGAAATACAGCATACAGAATCAACGAAAGTACGATGGTTATTACGGGTGCCAGCCCGGTAAGCGGCACTACAATAATAGCTTTCCCATATCGTAAAGCATATACCAGCATAAGCGCTCCGACGGAATTGAGTACATGGATCAAAGCAGCTAAATAAGGCCCTTTAAAACCCCAGTTGATGGGCTGGCTGAAATCGGTCATAAACCAGGCGAAAGGTGAAAGCAACAAGGCCGTTACTGCCATGTAGAAGAAAATGCTTTCGGCTTTCATGGTCTCGTTTGAGAATTTCATTACGTAAGCCTGTAATCCCCAGGCTGCAAACACCAGTAGTGATAATCCAAGCCAAAGATACCCACGCGAATCCGAAGCACCTGGTTCCTGGTACGAAAGAAAATATATTGCAACCAAAGCGATACCGATTCCGGCCCATTTCAGGATAGAAGTTCTTTCTTTCAAAATAATAACTGACAGCAATATTGTCAAAATGGGATAAAGCGAAATGAACGGGAATATAATGTATGCCGGCCCTTCCTTTAATGCCTGGAAAAGCAAAAGTTGTCCGCCGGCTCCAAGTAATCCTACCGCTGAGCCAAGTATTATTGACCGTTTATCTGTTTCAATTTTCCATTTAACCAGGTAAAGTGCAACCAACGCACATGGTATCATAGTCAGTGACCATACAATATACCCCAGGGTTGGAGGGAAACCTGCTTTTTGAGGAACTTCAATCAGGGCACCCCAAACACCCCAGAAAACAGTAGTTATTACGGCATATGATAACCAGGCGCGTGACTCTTTCATAATTATAGATTTAAAACGAAGGCAAATATAAGATAAACATATTATTATTCATTATTATTTTCAAAATGTATAGTTTAAAAAGGAAATAAATTTGCGAATTATAAGCTTTCGAAAGAAACAGATTGAAAATCTTTATTCAACAGATGATGAAATCTCGGAGCATAATTGAAATGAGTTTATTAAATTGAAAAAGTCCTGACATAAGTATTTTTTCATTTAACATAGTGTAATTCATTCAGTTCGTATTTCTTTTTTTCGTTATAAAAACCTCCCACAACAAATGAAATGGTAATATTATCGCCCATAATATTTGTGCCTCCTCTATTTATATAATTAACAAAATTATATTTCCCCTGCAGGCCTATATATGACTTATTTACAAAAAAGTGCCTGTATCCAAGGCCAAAATTGGTGTTTAGGGAATTTACAGAATGACCGACATCATTATTAGGATCATCATCTGCTGTATTTACATTAACAGACTGAAAACCATCATACCCGATACCGGCAAGTAAATCAATTTCATTATTTTTAAACTTAAATATACCCCGCTCAATACCGGCGCCAATATAACCGCCAAAAAATGTATCTGTTGTATCCATATTACCATCCCTCAAAATAGCATATTCATTTTTTGATCTTAGAAATTTAAATGCAAGTGCCAGGTTATAAGTCATTTTTTGTGAATGAATCCCGAGCTGAAGCCCCAACAAAGGATGATTACCCAGCAAAGATGCATTACCCAAAGGAATCCATATACCACTTAGAAAAGTAAAATTATAATCAATTTGGCTACGGACTTTATCCGCCCTTTTATAATAATACGAACTGAATTCGGTATTGTTATAAATGGAATCAAGTTGAATCTCTTTTACAGCATCAGTAAGGACATTGGCATAAGTTTCACTGAAAAACAACTCCATTGGTTCGTAAAATGTCCGTTGCAGCAATGTATCAGCCATGTTTTGTGTAAAATAATCGTAATCTCCCCTTATGGTAACAAACCCAAAATACTCTTTATAATTATTGTATATTCCAATGCGTGTGGTGTCCATTCTGATCATATAATTCAATATGTAATCCACAATGGTTGAATCATATAAAGCTTCGCTAAATTTATTTTGAAGGATGGCAAATAAAATTCGTGTACGGGTTATAGGCTCGCTGGTTCCACAGGTTGCTTCCCAGGTGTTTAATACCATTTCAGCACTGTCATAATCATGGATATTATAAAAATACATGATCAGGTTGGTTGAATTATAAGCAACGGTATCACAATCCGGAGTTTCCACAATATACAGCGTATCCGGGTTGTTTTGAGCTCTGGCGACTGATGTGAATATTATAAGTAAACTACAAATAAAAAGTCGTTTAAGCATATAATCGGGAATGAACTTATTTGGGTACTAAATTACAAAATATAAATGTGCTATGTTGTTACCAAATCTGCAAGAATCAGATTCCGGATCCTAACCTGGACATGCCAGAACCAAAAAACATTTGAATAATGAACTTAGCGCAGCGATATCACTCGCTTCGCTCGTGAGATCGCTGCGCTAAGTTCGATATTTTAAAATTAATTTGAAATATTCTGCTAAAAGATAAATGAATATTATTGTTAAGGCACTAATAACAATCAGTTTTAAAATTTTAAATCGCCAGCATCATACTCCTTGCATCATACACCTTACACCTTACACCTTACTTCGTGCTCAAAAATGAAATCTCACCTTCATTACCAAACCAACCCCGATTTCTTGTACCTTTGCACCCTTAAAAATCACAAACCTATATGTTAGATAAACTGGCTGCCATAAACGAGCGTTACCTTGGAATTGAGAAACAAATCAATGACCCTGACGTAATGTCGGATATGAAAGCATACATTAAACTTAGCAAAGATTACAAAGAACTTCAGCCTATCATCGAAGGATATAAAAAATTTAAAGTACTTGTCGAAGGTATTGAGGCCTGCCATTCTATTCTTAATGAAGAAAAAGATGAGGATATGCGTTCTTTTGCCAGGGAAGAAATGGAGTCATTAACTGAACAACGCGACACCCTGGAAGAAGAAATCCGTATTTTACTCATACCTTCCGATCCACAGGATGTAAAAAATGCAGTTGTCGAAATCAGGGCTGGCAGCGGTGGTGATGAAGCCAGTATTTTTGCCGGCGACCTTTACCGCATGTACACACGCTATATTGAACGCAAAAACTGGAAGATTGAGCCCGTTAGTATGACCGAAGGCACCATGGGTGGTTTCAAGGAAATTATTTTCGAAGTAAAAGGTGATGGCGTATATGGTCTGCTGAAATATGAATCAGGCGTTCATCGCGTGCAGCGTGTACCCGACACTGAAACACAGGGCCGTATTCATACTTCGGCTGCATCGATAGCAGTGTTGCCGGAAGCAGACGAATTTGATGTTGATATAAAACCCAGCGATATCCGAAAAGATACATACTGCTCATCAGGACCGGGTGGACAAAGTGTAAATACAACGTATTCGGCGGTTCGGCTTACGCATGCACCAACAGGAATTGTTGTAGCCATTCAGGATGAGAAGTCGCAGATGAAGAATTTTGAAAAAGCTATGACCGTATTGCGGGCACGCATTTTTGAACTGGAATACCAGAAATACCTGGATGAGATTTCGAAAAAACGTAAAACTATGGTTTCTTCCGGCGACCGCTCGGCTAAAATCCGCACGTATAACTATCCTCAAAGCCGCGTTACCGATCATCGTATCAATTTAACCATGTACAACCTGCCGGTATTTTTAGATGGTGAAATTCAGGATTTTATCGATTCGCTTCAGTTAGCTGAAAATGCTGAGAGATTAAAGGAAGTTACTGAATAATTCCGGATTGCGGTCCCGATAGCTATCGGGATCGGAATGCGGATTTAAGCTACAAATTTTCAGATTTGGCACGTATATTTTGTCTTAATTTGTTGAATTATTTGTGCAGTTTATTGAAAAAGTATCAACGACTATGCACTAAGCACACAGCACTAAGCACCTTAAATCTATATGAACCGCACCGACCTTTTCAAACTTATCCAAAAGAAAAAATCTTTCCTTTGCGTTGGCCTCGACAGCGATCTGAATAAAATCCCGAAACATCTTCTCAACTCAGAAGATCCTGTTTTTGAATTCAATAAACAAATTATTGATGCTACCATTCCCTACGCCGTAGCTTATAAGCCAAACCTTGCTTTTTACGAAAGCCGTGGAATCAAAGGTATGCGCAGCCTTGAAAAAACGATGAATTACCTGGAGGTTTTTAAGGAAGAAATTTTCACTATTGCCGATGCCAAGCGCGGAGATATCGGCAACACATCAACACAATATGCAGTTTCGGTTTTCGACAAACAAGCATCCGGTTTCAGCTTTGATGCTATTACTGTTGCACCCTATATGGGAGAAGATTCGGTAAAACCATTCCTGGCATTTCCCGGCAAATGGGCAATTGTGCTGGCGCTTACATCCAATAAAGGTTCCGATGATTTTCAGCTTTTTGAGGATGAAAACGAAACCCGTCTGTTCGAAAGGGTACTTGAACGCACTTCGAAATGGGGAACTGTAGATAACATGATGTATGTTGTCGGCGCTACCAAGGCCGAAATGCTTGAAGGCATCCGTAAGATTGTTCCGGGTCATTTTTTACTTGTTCCGGGAGTTGGAGCACAAGGCGGCGACCTGAATGCTGTTGCTAAATTCGGACTGAACGATCATTGCGGTTTGCTTGTAAATGCCTCAAGAAGCATTTTGTTTGCATCCGACGGAACTGATTTTGCGGAAAAAGCCGCCCTTGAAGCACAGAGCATGCAAAAAGAGATGAACGCTATTTTACTGAAAAACAAGTTGATATAAAAAAGCCATGAAAGCCAAAGTCGTTCGCACGCTATTTTACTCCGCAGCAATTTTGTTATTTATTATTTTAATTGCTCCGTCATACACATGGAAGGCAATTTTAAATGGTCATGCGAAAATCGATAACTATACAATATTTGAAAACAGGCTTGTTTCGGCAGGTCAAGGCATTCCGTGGCAACATGATTCTCTTTATAATTCATTAAAGATTGACTCAGCCTTGCTTTTAGCTTTTGACACTTACGGCACAACTGCTTTTGTTGTTATCCATAATAATAAAATCCTGCACGAAGAATACTGGGACGGAGCGAGTGACACCACCCGAAGCAATTCATTTTCAGCAGCTAAAAGTATAGTTTCATTGCTTATCGGCTGTTTGGTAGATGAAGGCAAAATAAAAAGTCCTGATCAGCCTATTACCGATTATTTGCCTGATTTTAAAAATACAAATGGATTTACGTTGCGCATCAAAGATCTGCTAACCATGAGTTCGGGCGTGGATTGGGACGAAGGTTATTCGAGTCTTTTTTCACCAACAACAAAGGCATATTACGGACGTCAGCTTGAAGATCAGGTTCTTGCTCTGAAAGTAAAAAGTGAACCAGGTAAGATATTCAATTACCAAAGTTGCAATTCAGAGTTGCTTGGCCTCATTATTATAAAAGCTTCGGGCAAAACACTTTCGGAATATGCGTCGGAGAAATTATGGAAACCTTTGGGTGCCGAGTATCCTGCACTCTGGAGCCTCGACCATAAAGACGGTGTAGAAAAAGCGTATTGCTGCTTTAACAGCACAGCCACTGATTTTGCACGCATCGGCCAAATGGTGCTCGACAGCGGGCAGTTCAATAATCAGCAAATAATATCAAAAGCCTACCTCAGGCAGGCTACAGCCCCGGCTGAATGGATTACCGGTGAAGATGGAAAACCATGTAATTATTATGGTTACCAGTTCTGGATGCTGACATACAAAGGTCATAAAGTGGTTTATGCCCGGGGGATTTTGGGGCAATACATATTTATAATACCCTCATTGAATGCCGTTGTTGTCAGGAAGGGCACAGACCGCAGCAAGGAATACCGGAACAATGCTCCATTGGATGTGTACACATACCTGGATGCAGCATTTGCAATGCTTGGAGAAAAGTAAATTAGTGCGCAAAGCCATACTTCCCTCCTATTTAAATCATATCAAAAAACGTAAAATCAGATATAATCTATCGCCTTTCAACTTGAGTAGAAGGGTAAGGTGATGAGGTCGAATAAAAAAACGCCGGAAATTTTCCGGCGTTTTTTTATTTTTATTTCCAGATTATAATTCAACGACGGTTGTCCATCCAAATTTATCTTCTGCATCACCATATTGAATATCGAGCAAACGTTGATAAAGTTGTGATGATTTAGGACCAGCTTTGCCATCGAGACAATAGTTCCATTCAATTCCCTTCTCCGGATCTACAATCCGTCGTATAGGCGAAATAACGGCAGCAGTTCCGCAAGCACCTACTTCGTCGAATTCCGGCAATTCTTCAAGAGCAATTTTCCTTCTTTCAACTTTCATGCCCATATCCTCTGCCAGAATCATCAGGCTTTTATTTGTGATGGATGGGAGAATAGATTCAGATAAAGGAGTAACGTATGTGTCACCTTTTATCGCAAAGAAATTAGCCGGGCCGGCTTCGTCAATATATTTTTTTTCACGGGCATCGAGGAACAATACAGAAGCAAAACCTTCTTTATGCGCCATTTCACCTACGGAAAGACTGGCAGCGTAATTACCGCCCACTTTATACTTGCCTGTACCTTTTGGGGCAGCGCGGTCGTATTCGCGCGAAACCATTATGCTTACCGGATTAAAACCTTCCTTGAAATAAGGTCCTACAGGAGTTACAAACACAAGAAACATATATTCATCAGCAGGCTTCACTCCCACCCTGGCACCTGAACCAAACAATAACGGGCGGATATACAAAGAGGCTCCTGTTCCGTGAGGCGGAACAAACTCCATATTCAGCCGTACAGCTTTAAATATCGCTTCTTTGAAAAGTTCGATTGGTGGAACAGCCATCATGATACCATTGGCGGAGTTTTGCATACGCTTGGCATTTTCATCCCAGCGAAACAATCGTACCTTGCCATCAGTACCCATATATGCTTTTAAACCTTCAAAAGCTTGCTGTCCATAATGAAGTCCCGTTGCAGCCATATGCACCGAAATAAATTCAGAATCAGACACTTCTATTTTACTCCACTCGCCTTCACGGAAGTACGAACGGACATTGTAATTCGTTTTTTGATACCCGAAAGGCAGGCTACCCCATTCTATGTGCTCCATATATTTTGATTTAATAAGTTAATGTACTGCTAATATGTATGATAAAAAGTAACATTCGAAATTTTCAGTGTTTCACTTAATGATGCGAAGATAGAAAATAATTATTCTTTGCTGTAAAATTACATAAAATTTTCTTAATACTGTTTTCCACTTGAATTGCATGTGGTAAGTTTCAGTGTTTCCGGGTGCCTGTGTTTCATCCCAAGATTTTTACATAAAAAGATTGAAGTTTATCAAATTATCACTTTCCCAAATTTCCACAGTGCTCTATTCCAAGTGCCAAATTGACAGTCCCAAACCCATGGCACATGCTTTGATAACCAAGGGAAAGAAAATATAAAACCAATATACTATGCAAACCGGAAAAATCAACGTACAGACTGAGAACATTTTCCCCATCATTAAAAAATTCCTTTATTCGGACCACGAAATATTCCTGCGGGAGCTAATCGCTAATGCAGTTGATGCAACTACAAAGTTAAAAACGCTTTCGGCACTCGATAAATTCAAAGATGAGTTTGGCGACCTGACGATTGAAGTGATCCTGGATAAGGAAAACAAAACCCTTACGGTAAAGGACCGCGGAATCGGCATGACTGCCGAAGAAATTGAAAAATATATTAACCAGATCGCATTTTCGGGCGCTGAGGAGTTTGTAAAAAAATTCAAAAATAAAACTGAAGTCGAGCAAGGTGGATTAATCGGCCATTTTGGTCTTGGATTTTACTCTTCTTTTATGGTTTCGGATAAAGTGGAAATCAAAACCAAAACCTATAAAAAAGGTGCCGGTACCAAAGC